>NZ_SJPV01000002.1:509054-584166 GCF_007860135.1 Novipirellula artificiosorum | reverse complement strand
GTCCCGTCCGACTGGATCCCCTTGCGGCGACAAAGCTCAACGCACGATCTATCCGAAAGTCAGGCGGCAAGCTCAACTAGCAAGTTGAGCTTTTTTAACGCCTGACCATCGGATAGATCGCATTTCGTTCCCCGACTGAGAAATGAACACGCCTCCTAGCGAAGATGACTGGCGTAGCGAACCGTGGTGCCTTGATGCCAAGGCCGCGTATGCGCGGTTCAGCGGTGCAACATTGGCTGATGCACTTCGTATGATCGTCGAAGATGCGATCAACCGCGAAGAAGACCTGATGTTCATGCCTGCGATATGCTTCCGCTACTACCTCCCTGCTTTCCTTGATTATTTGGCATCTGATGCGGCGAAGGGCGATTCTGATGGGGCATCATGTGTTTTTGGGCTGATCGATCATCGCCTTGATGACTTGTCGACGGATCCTGTGCTGCTGCGAAAAGCTATCGAGACAATTGAATATGTCGGCGAGCACCAAGAATGGTATGATGCAGACGAATCGATTTACGGCTCGTTCGAACGCAAAGCGAATAGACTACTGCGAAAACTAAGCAGAGAATGTTGATTGCGGCGCACCTAACGATGCACCCGAGCGGCGAAATCGGGCGTTTTGAAATCGTTGATCTGCCGATGCCGCTGGCTGATCGTTGCGTGGATCGCACTGAATGAATCCGATGCTCAACAGAACAATGAAAACTCGGACGCTGCAAGGATCCAGCAGTTGCTCCAGCAGCGGCATGACGCATTGAAACAACGGTACGATGCCGTCGTTCGGCAAAACGAAGATGGATCGCTACACGCCAAACACGTTGCTCCTGCACTTGACGGTTTATTGAAAGCAAAGGAGGAACTCGCGTCATCCAAACAAGATAAGATTGAGATTTGCAGAAAACGAATTGCAAATCTGCGAAGAGGCGAGGAGATCGCAGAAAAGTTACGCAAGGTGGGAGCCGGATCGTTCATTCGGTGATAGGTAATAAGTTTCGTATTATTGTCAACCTGGAGTCGAACCAGATTGAACTCGAACAGCTCATGATTCCGCCTGCCAAAGGGCCTGATTTGAAACGCTAACCTCGCAAATCGATGATTCACTTTCGCGTCAAACCGAATGTACCCGTTGGCATTCCGCCAATGATTGGCGTACTCGCTTCGCTCTGGCCCTTGGATGGCACGCTGTTAGCAGTGGTTTGCCTCCCGCTCATCCTTATCACGCTTTCCGTGGCCATTGCAACACGATCGTTGCGCCAACTGTTCTACGCAATTACCGCGTTCGCGATACTGTTGTCGACGATCTTATACAACATGCCACTCCGAACGGCATTCGCGTTTTCCAGATCATCGTTTGATCAACTCGCAGATGATGTCGAATCAGGGCGCAGCGTCGACACTCCGTGCTGGATCGGACCCATACGCATCTGCAAAGCCGAAACGTACGGCAATGGCGTCATCTGCCTGTGGACGGACGATAGCCCAGGCGGTCATACTGGATTTGTTCGACACGGTCCGTCGAATCTTCCCTTCAACTTGTGGAGTCATTCGATCATGAACGACTCGTGGCAGTTCATCGCGGAAGACTAACGCTAAGCGAGGACAGAACGAGCGGATGACGCATAAATTCGAGGGATTAAACCATATCGACTGGATTCAATAGGAACTCAGGGTCACAATGATCAGGTTCCTCAGCAAACGAGTGCCTTTACTTCACCACAGGTTTTTTACAAGAGCTGCCATGAGACACCAACTTTTTCCCCTGAACGTCATCTTCATTGCCATCGTCGCGTCGCCATTCACGAGCGGCAATTCTGCGGAAGTGGAAAAGAAGGAATCATCCGAGTCGATCGTGGCTACCGAACTTGACCGACACGAAATCAGCATTCGAACGCTGGATCGATCGTATCGTGAATCGATCGCCAGCCTGAACGAGGCCTATCAGGCTGATCGCGAGTCCCTTCGCAAAGCGATCACCAAGAAGCTGACAAAGCAACAAAAGCTACTCACCGAACAAGGTAAGTTAGACGAAGCGGTTGCTGTGCGCGAGCGCATCACGCAACTGAGTTCAAAGCGAATCTTGCCACCCCTGTCGTTTGGCGTCACGTCAGACTTGTCGACCCATGGCATTGTGGGAACTTGGCGTTGGAATAACGGCGTCGACGTGCGCAATCTTTCCGATGGAAAGACAAACGGAAACTGTACGTGGAAGTTGGTTGACGGCAGTAAGAACGAGTACCTGTTCAATTGGAGTAAGATCCCCGCCGACCGCGTCAGGCTTTCTGGAAACGGTCGCGTTTTGGAAGGCACGAAAGCAAACGATCTAACGTTCCGCGTCTGGGCCGTTCGAATCGACTGATCCCATCGCGCCGGCCCTGATTCACTGCGCTGTTTTCTTTTGATCAATCGGGCATCGGGAGTTTGTCGGAGGCTGATTGCAGCCTCGCGGGGATGGGGATATAGTTAACGAAGGGGTTGTTATGCGGCCCCGCCGGGACTTTAAGTGAAGCTGGTGTTCAGAAGCCGAGGTGGGGTGGTCCAAGAAAGGACCTGTGCGAATGGGAAACGGTCTTCACCGCGCCTGACTGGACGCACCATACGACGTCGAAGCCTAGTGAACCCGATTTGACACCAAGGGAGACCGCAGTCGTGTCGCAGCCTACGCGATTTCCCGACCTGACATTCTCCGATCTATTCGATGTCGAAGAGATTCAGAAGATCCAAGACGCATTTGCCGAATCCACCGGCGTTGCCTCGATCATCACCGATGTGGACGGTCGTCCGATAACGCGTCCCAGCAACTTCTGCCGCCTTTGTGAAAAGGTCATCCGATGCACGGAAAAAGGGCTAGAGAACTGCATGCACTCGGACGCTGTGTTGGGAAGGCCCGATCCGAATGGCCCCATCTTCCAGCCTTGCTTAAGCGGTGGGCTCTGGGATGCTGGAGCCAGCATTTGTGTGGGCGATCAACACATTGCCAACTGGATGATTGGCCAAGTGCTTACCGAGACGGCCGACACCGAAAGCATGATGGCCTATGCAAGGCAAATCGGTGCTGATGAAAAGGAGTTCGGATGTGCGCTCAGCGAAGTCACACGGATGCCCTTGGACCAGTTCAAGCGTGTCGCGAATAGTCTCTTTCTCTTTGCCAGACAGCTCTCGCGATTGGCGCTGCAAAACGTGCAATTGACGATTCAAGGAGACGAACTGGAAGCATTGGTCAAACAACGAACGGCGTCACTGGAAGAGCGGACGGAGCAACTGGCGAGTGCAAACGTTGACTTGGAGCAGGCGAAAGAAGCGGCAGAGGTCGCCAACCGGGCCAAAAGTGACTTCCTGGCCAATATGAGTCACGAGATTCGTACTCCCATGAACGCCATTATTGGTATGACCGATCTGGTCTTGGACTCCGACCTCGCTCCGTCGCAGCGTGAGTATTTGAAGATGGTCCAGGAATCAGGCGATTCGTTGCTGACGGTGATCAATGACATTCTCGACTTCTCAAAAATCGAGGCGGGTAAACTTGATCTGGAGGAGAGGGTGTTCAGCCTGCGGGAACGCGTCGGTGATGTGATGAAATCACTGGGCCTACGAGCAAACGATAAGGGGCTGGAGCTTGCTTGTCGGATTCATCCCGATACACCTGACATTCTGTTGGGAGACCCCGCTCGGCTCGGCCAGATTATCGTCAATCTGGTCGGCAATGCAATCAAGTTCACGGATCATGGTGAAGTCGTACTGGAAGCGGAATGCGAGTCCCATACAGACAACGAAGCCGTGCTTCGCTTCTCGGTTCGCGACACGGGCATCGGTATCCCCGAAGACAAGTTAGCTTCCATATTCAAAGCTTTCACGCAGGCCGACGTATCCACCACGCGCAAGCATGGAGGAACCGGCCTTGGACTCTCGATTTCGTCTCGCTTGGTCAGTCTGATGGAGGGGCGAATCTGGGTAGAAAGCGATGCTGGCGAAGGAAGCGTATTTCACTTCACTGTCCGTTTCAAGTTAGCAAGTGACACGCCCACCGATCTGTCACGAATCCGGCCCGAAGTTCTGCGGGGAACTCGCGTTCTGATTGTGGACGACAACTCAACGAACCGGCTGATTCTGGAAGAGATGACACGGAACTGGGGAATGCAGCCGGTCACCGCCCGAAGTGCCGACGAAGCAATCAATGTCCTGCGGCACGCGTACGAGACGGGGACGAAGGTGCCGCTCGTGGTTTCCGACGTCAACATGCCTGAGGTTGATGGCGTGACGATGACGGAGTGGATTCGGCAAGATCCAAAATTAGAAGCCACCACGATCATCCTCCTCACCTCGGGAACGAGTCCGGCTAACAGGAAACGATGTGACTCGCTCCACGTTGCCGAGCACCTGATAAAGCCGGTGAAACAGTCGGAACTCTTCAACGCAATTGGGATGTCCCTAGGAGTTTCAGTCCCGGCCGATGACCAGGCGGAGCCAACTTTGGGTGAGCAAGCGTCTGCCTTGCCGCCGCTAAAGGTTCTGCTGGCTGAGGATGGTTTGGTGAACCAGAAGCTGGCGGTTATCCTGATGGAGAAAAACGGGCACACCGTAGTGGTTGCCAACAACGGGAAGGAAGCCGTTGAAAAATCGGCATCACATGAGTTTGATGTTGTCTTTATGGATGTGGAAATGCCGGAAATGGATGGGTTGGAGGCGACAGCCGCCATCCGCGCCAACGAGAAACGGACAGGCAAGCACGTCCCCATTATCGCAATGACAGCTCATGCGATGAAAGGAGACCGCGAACGTTGCTTGGAGGCAGGCATGGACGATTACGTGTCCAAGCCGATTCGCGCGGAGCGTTTGTTTAAGACTTTGGCATCCGTCCTTCGAGACGGAAGGTCGTGAACTTGTCAAAGCCTTCAAGCTTCTGACTTAGCACCTACTCATTGTTTGCAAACATCAAGTTGGGAAAACCCACCTGCTCTGCAGCTTCCCGCAGGCCAATGATGTGCTCGCTGATACGCCATTCCCTTCATCAATTGAAACGTTGATTTCCACGGTGGACGTGGTTTCCTCCGATGATACATGGCAGGAGGCCAACACGATGGCAAAGCAGATGGTCAGAATCTTCGGGATTTGCACCGCACAAGTGATACGGCTGACGATCCATTTTGATCGCCTGATCTTCCTACTCATTTTTTCACCAAGTCATAAACACGAACGTAGTCCACCAAAAAACGATCTGGCAGTTCCACTTCTTTAATGTCCCCCGCCCAATCGCCGATTTCGTCACTGAGCTTGATGTAAAGCGGAACTTGACAAACGCCACCAGCATCCGTTCTCCATGTTTCCTTCCCGTCAACATAAAACACGTATTCCTCGGGCGTCCACAACAGCGCGAACGTGTGCCAGCCTTCCATGACCCCTGGGATTGTCACCGTAGTGCCTTTGCTTTGATGGTGCTCGCCGTAGCCGTCCCAGTGGAGGTTTTGTGTGACCCGATCATCGAGCCATGGTTTTTCCATGATGTCGATTTCCGTTCCATCTCGTCCTTGATCCCCGATCTTGTTAACACCGGAGTTGTACAGCCAGAATGCCGACCAGTGACCGGGTTTTTCCTGAAGCTTGATCCTAGCCACATAATAGCCATGGGCGTGTTCAAACCTTCCTCTTGTGCGAACGCAAGCATCGAGATACCGGTCGCCATCCTTGAGCGTGCTGATCGACAAGTGACCGTCATTCACTGAAACTGCCTTGCGTGACCACCATCCATCACGACGCTTGTTTTGTGGCACTTCCCACTTTGTTTCGTCCAGTTTTTCACCATCGAATTCGTCTTGCCACACCAACTTGAACATTTCACCTTCGGGGGCTTGCGGCAATGGTTCACTGGACTCGGCAGCCGCCGCAACGACTACCAGAATGGTTGTAAGCAGCAGCGACAGCATTGCCTGGTTGATCATGGTCTTCATGGAACAAGTCTCCGGTGAATTGAGTAAGTGAAAGTCGGCATTCTACCGATCCTTTCGCTGCAACACCAATGAACTCTTCAAGTGAAGAGATCAAACTCGTCACTTGATCTGGATGAGGTCCAGATCGATTCGCCAAACGCCCACCCTGACTTGCCAAGGACTTGGGGGACTTCGAACCAGTCACATGGGAAATCCTTCAACGTGGGCGACGGCATACAGCATGCAAGCTTTCAGGTGCGAGAGCTACCTTCCATACGCGATTGAAGATAGTCTTTAGTTGCATCGAGTTGGCACTTGGTTACTGGAGGGTTTAGTCGCCAATACCAAGAATCACTTTGCCAGCCCAATGCATTTCCTTTCTTGAAAAATGGTTCGATTGAGCCCCTTCCGCCTCGCCGTCGCTTCGGCCCGCACCCTGCAATGGGTCGAAGGGACGGTAGGGGCGGCCCCGTTCTGCGAAGGAATATTCCGAGTGTCTCGCATCAAGTTCGCGATGACGACGAAAGACTATACGATGCCTCTGGCAAGATTTTCTTGTGTCACGATCACTTGCATCGCGTACAATTGAGGATTGAGGAGCCATGAAATGCACGGGGGAACGAGTGGTCCATTCTCTCGTCTGCTTGCAAGTCGTTTGTGCGTCTCCGCTGATCAGTTCCGTTCCGTTTCCAAACCCTTTGAAGGTGCATCATGAAACTATCATCGATTGTGATTGCTGTGATTTTGACTGGTATATTCTCAATTCCTTCGAAGAGTTTTGGTGGAATCATTGCTGACTTGAGCAGTGATTGGAGCGACACGTCCAATCCAAACCTCGCCGCACATGGAGTTTGGGCCTATCGCGAAGGGACTAACGCATTACCTCTCGTAAACAATTGGACGCCGCTTGGCGCAGTGTCGACACAACCTGCATGGGCACCAAGCAGCGGCGAAGCCGATTTCATTCCTGCCATTTTTCGGTCCACTACCGACATCTTCGACTGGCAGACCGGCGACATCGTCGTCCATTCGTCAGACCCAGGAAGTGGGCCCAGTTCATCTACCGCAAACATCGCATGGACAAGTACATTTAATACTATCGTCAATCTTGATGGAAATGCCTGGATGGGACGCGATATAGGCCGAGGAAACGATTGGACTTTACTTCTGAACGGAAACATACTGAGCTATGGGCACCTTGAATCTGGCGACGCCTTTTCCCGCGCAAACCCGTTCTCATTTCAAGACGGTTCTGGTGGTTCTATTGCTTTATCAAACCTCTCCGTATCTGCGGGCGACGTAGTCGAGCTTCAAATTGCAAGGACTTCCGCAGACGGCGACTTTGTCGGTGTGAATTTGTCGGTAACGGCGGTGCCTGAACCGTCAGCGTTTGCGATACTCACTATTTCCGCTGTTGGAATACTGTCCTTCGTTCAAGTTCCGTTTTCGTACAGGGGACTGGCTTCCCAAAGGAACCACACCCCACAAGATCGCGCCCAGATTGGGCGTACTGCACCGAAGGACGGCTTGCGCGGTTTTGGAGGGCAGAAAGTCCTTCGTCCGTCCTGAGTGTCGGCTACCGTTCGCCGACTGAAATGCAATCCGCCCCTCAAACAAATTTTTGCTTAAATCCATGGCCTGAATCGAGTGTAAAGAATGTGGAAACACATGCTGCTCTAAGGCTGCGCATTGTCCGGTTCGCTGCCTCAATACTCGCGTTCGGTGTCACGGCGATCTGGTTGGTAAACCGACGAGCCCTCGAATGTCTCTTGAGCAATGGGCCGGCAACGCCGCGGTCAGCGCGATCCTGGCCGTTCATTCGAGCAAGTGATGGAGCACTCCTTGAACAAACGGATTCGTTGAATTCACTGTGACCTTTTGGTGCTTGTTGCGGCGGTGACCGCTGGCTGCGTCAGGAGCGCAACTCGGACCACCCACAACTACAAGAATCCGGATGCAATGCACGCGTCCGTCGCCTCACTCGTGCCAGCTGGGACATCGCTCCAAGACGCAACCGCTTTCGGGGCAATGGGACCCTAACTGGACAGCGCCACTCAGTCCGAGATTGATTCGGAAAATAACTGAATATCGCCGACAAAATGGCGCAGTCCAATTAGGGAGAGAAGATGCATGTGCTTTGGGGAGGTTTGACCGCAGCAGCGGGTTTCTTCATGTTGGTTTGTGGTCTTCGAAAGAGCGAGTTCATGGTCTATTGGTTAATGGCTGCGCGTTCGAAACTACTATGGGGCGAAAGCGCACATCGTTTCTATCAAGTAGTTGGCGTTGTCGTCATTGGCTTTGGAGTCTTGGTCGCTTTTGGCTTCATCGGGAGATAATTCTTGAACAATCCGTCAGTCATTTGGTTGACGTTCCTCGGCGTCGTTTGACTTGGGTATCACTCACAGAGCGTGAGCGAGGGATCGTCGAAAAAAAGCCTGTCTTTCGAGCAGTCGACGCAATTCGTTATATGATAGGTTGTACGTTGAACTTATGTGTGTTTGCGTGAATCATCCGGGCTAGAACTGCCAACCGGCCTGCACAAACAGTGCGTCGTCCAGATCGATGTCGTCCTCGGTTTGCTCGTACTCGATCGATCGATTGAAGCTATACCCCCCCTCGACGAACAATCCACGATTGCCAGCCCGGATTTGTTCGTAGCCCGCGAGTAATCGCAGATCGCTGAGCGTCAACTCATCGTCGGCACCGCTGTCACGTGTCACCGCCCAGGTGTTGCCGCCAAGCGTTCCCCCGATGTAAGCCCAGGCCTCCGCCTGACCACCCTGTTTCCAAAGCCGTCGCGCAATCCGCGGCCGCGGTAGCATCGCGTCAAACTTCCACCAAGGATTCGGCGTCCACGTCGCACCAAAGGCGGGTAACAGAGGCAAGTCGGATCGTCCGAGGTAGACGACCCCCAACGACAAGCTCAAATCAGGACGCTTTTGCCAATTGACCAACCCCAATCCAAACAAGCGAAAGGCTTTCTTACTGGTCGTGAAATCACTTCGTACCGAGGGGGTGATCATCACGGTCGTCGAAAAACGATCGGACCATACCCTTCGATTAAACAGTGAGACACCGGTGTCGTAAAGCGTTTCGGGAACGTCGATGGTCGTAGGGCCGTTCAAATGATCGGCACGGAAATAGGGCCGAATCGCCAGCAGGTTGTCCATGCTGCCAAGCGGAACACCGAGGCTGACTCGAGCTTCTTCAAACGAGACGTCCAACCCACCCGCCTTGTCGCCAAGGTCCGCGAGGTATCCTCCAACAAGCTCGGTCCCTTGATAGAAGCTCTTGCGGAATCTCTCGACCGGTTCTTCGCCAAATCGCAGTTCGGTGTTTTGATAGACTTCTTGTTCCACCGCGTCGCTGACAATCATCGGATCGTAATCTTGGGCAGCAGCAAACCTCTGCAGCACGATCATCAAGATCGTTGCCAGCAGCAAGAGCGTTCTGTTTCGATCGTACAGTCGTTCCATCCGTTGCCCTATTCTTCCGTGGCTTTCAGACCCCTCAGTGATACCCTAGTAGCAAGGCAACCCGGGAACCGTAAAGAGCGGTTACGGCTACGATCCCATGGTCTCAAGCAAACGACGCAGTTTCACGCGGACCGAATCGAAGGTGTAGGGGTCCTCGGCGTCTGCCGGCTGACCGGGCCTTTCAAAGTGAGGACGCTCCAAATACATCCGTCCCCACTCGGCATCGACGTCGTCGACCAACCCGTGCAGTCGTTCGGTATTCTCGACCAGCCCCGATATCAGTGCGGCGAACGCCTCCACCGGTTTCTCGTAACCTTGTTTCAATACCGTCTCGCTCGTTCGGAATCGGCGCAGCAGTACAATTTCCAGTGCACCTTCGGTATCGACCAGATGCTGTTCGAGATATCGCTCAATTTCTAGCTCCGCCTGACGTTTTCGGGTCACCGGGGAGGTGCCCTTGAGCATACGCTCCCCCCCCATGCGACCGATCGCGTCCGCCAGCGAGTAGCCGCGCTGTGCGAGGATTTCCCGCTCGATTTCAGCGTTTTTTTGTTTTTCTGCTTCGCTTCGCTTGTCGTTCATGATCCATAATTACCTGTTCGGGAAGAGGACCCTTGCATCATACCACTCAGGACTGCAAATGGATGCCGCTTGGACAGACGGGGGCTGACCACTATCCTTTCCGCCCATGCACCCCACTTGGAAAACCATCGGATGGACCGCAATCAAGTTTGCGATCCCTGCTGCCATTATCCTCTGGCTGGCGTTTTTCCATATCAATTGGGCGCTACTTTCTGCACAGCCCAAGAACTATGGTCTGTTGGCCGCCGCGTTGTTGGTCGCACTTGCCGCCGTAAGCCTCTCGTTTGCTCGCTGGTGCATACTGGTCCGCTGCCAAGGCATCTCGTTGTCGATGGTCGAAGCGTTTCGGATCAGCTCCATTTGCTTTCTGTTCAACTTTGTTTCCGCTGGCAGCGTGGGCGGCGATCTCTTCAAAGCGATTTTCTTAGCCAAGCGCCGGCCCGGCAAGCGTATCGAAGCGGTCGCGTCGGTGTTTGTCGATCGAGGGGTGGGACTGTACGGGCTATTGCTGCTCGTTGCGCTGGCGTTGCTCGTTGCCGATCCCTCCGGTTCGAGCGACGAGAACCGCGATCGGCTCGATCAGATCAAGCTCGCCACAGGAATCCTCGTCAGCATCGGAACCGTGGTGTTGGCGGTATTGGTCTTCGGTGGCAAAACGGTCGACCAACTGGTGCAGTTGGCCAGCCGTCTCCGTTGGATCGGCCCGTGGGTTGCGAAAGTCGGTGCTCCGCTGCGAATGTTTCATCGGCATCCGATCGCCTTCTTTGTCGCCGTTGCGATGAGCCTCGGGGTTCACTCACTTTTGGTGATCAGCATGTACTTGATCGCTCGCAGTCTGTACGTCCATCCGCCAACGCTGTTGGAACACTTCGTGATTGTCCCGATCGGAATGCTCGCTGCGGCCGTGCCGATCACACCGGCCGGGCTGGGCGTCTACGAAGTAGTGATCGAATGGCTCTACCGAACGATCCCTGCAACGAAAACGGCCGCCTCGGGCAGCTTGATCGCCTTGATCTTTGAAATCGTTAAGGTCACGATGGCGATCGTTGGAACGGTGTTCTACTGGACCGCCAACCAAGAGGAACGTGAAAGCCTTGAAGAACTCGAATAGTCGGCTCACGATGCCACCCTTGGTCCGACTATTTCCCGATCGAATCCGCTAACGCTTTGGCATCGTAGATTGACCGTAATGCTTCGAGGATGCCGACACCCGAGACGCTGACGGCTCGGGCCTGCTCATCGCTGTAGAGGTAGTCGCTGGTTAAACTTTGAATGTTCCCATCAAAGATCAAACCGACTAACTCTCCGTCACGGCTGACGACCGGCGAACCGCTGTTACCACCGATGATGTCGGCGGTGCAAACAAAATTCAATTGCGCCTGCAAATCAACTTGGTCCTTGGCCTTCATCCATGACTGCGGCAGATCGAAGTCGATTTGCCCCTTGTGTGATTCGGCATGCTGGTACGCTCCAGCGAAGTTGGTTGTCGGATCGATCCATTTTCCGTCTTCGCTATAACCTTTGACGGTTCCAAAAGCCAAACGCAACGTGAACGTGGCATCGGGGTAGCCGCTCGTCCCTTCCAGTGCGGTGATCGCTTGGGAAACCTTCGCATAGGCTTGCCGTTCCCGCTCTTCAATTTGTTCGTTCTTTTCGCGGATGATTCGGTATTCGGGTTCCAGCGTCCGGGCCAAGATCATGATGGGATCCTGCGAACTGAATACCGCATTGTGGCCACCCTCAATCAGTTCTTTGCGCACTTCGACATCATCGAGCCGCGTCCCTTCGATCAAAGCCGCGGCGCGTTCGCGCGGCCCCTTGCCGGCCAAAATCTCTTGAACCAGATTGTCCTCGACACCTCGGTGAATCGCGAGACGCGATATTTCATCGGCCAATTTGACTTGTTCCAAATCTCGGTAGATCGGCGCCGTGCTGAGCAATTCTTGCATCAGTGATTCACGTGACGAATCGGTAAACCCGCGAAGCCGCTCTGCATTCGGTTTCAACTCCTCACTCGCAAGCAGGACGATTTGCATCGCCAACTCGGCGAACGTGCTGCGCAGACTGACGGTCTGGTCGAGCATGGCTCGTTTGTCGTCTTGAATCGCTTCGATGGCGGACCACGCCATCGCCAAGTCCGCCAGCTCGGTATCTTTCTTCAGCTCGCTGAGCAGCCGGTCTTCTCGGCCCCGTTTGGCGACAAACGTCTGCGGGTCCTGCAAACCGGCGAGCATACCCGTGTACGCCTTGCGAGCATTTTGGATTCCAAATAATTCGTCCCGCGCCCGCCGTGCCTGCTCCGTCCCCTCCAACCCGAACTGTTGCATCAAAATTTCTTTCCGTCGCAAGTAGTCGAGGACATACGGAATTCGGTCATCACGCAAAAACTTGAGTGCTGCCACGGTAAAGATCCGCTGTGTGCGACCCGGATTGCCGCTGACAAAGACCAACTCCCCCTCGGAAAGTGGATTCCGATTCCAGCGCAGAAAGTGGTCGAGTTTCGCGGGTTTCCCCTCTTCGTAGACTCGCATGATGGTCGCGTCGAGGTTGAAGCGTGGGTATTCAAAGTTATCCGCATCGCCACCAAAAAAAGCCGCTTCCGTCTCTGGAGCCCAAACCAATCGGACATCGGTGTACTTCTTGTACCGATACAGATGATATTGGGCACCTCCAAATAACGTCACCACGTCGCTACGCAACCCCGTCTCATCAAATGATTCCTTCTCGATTTCCGCGATCACGGCGCGTCGTTGCTTCACCGCCTCTTCGCTGACCGCATCGGTCGAAACGCCCGCATTGACTCGCTCGGTGACGTTCAGAATCGCTACCAATTGATTCAGTTCCAAATCGGGTGCCTTCAATTCATCTTGCAAGGATTTGGCGAGGTACCCGTCTTCGATCAGATTACGATCTGGCGTGCTCAATTTGTGAAGTGTGTCACTGGCAACATGATGATTGGTCAACACCAACCCGTCGCTGGAAATGAACGATCCGGACCCTCCCACGTTAAAACGAACCGACGACAATCGCAGTGCATCCGCCCATTCGGCCGTCGCTTCGAAATCATGGCGTTCTTGCAGAAGTTCAGCAGGCAACTCATTAAACAAATACATCCCTTCGTCACCAGAAACCTGAGCTGGCAACCCTGTGGTGAAACTGAGCAATAACATCGTCAAAACGCGGGCTAGAGGTAATCGAGAAGTCGTCATCGTTGTGAACTCGGGGGAAGTAGGCGGTCGTGTCAATCGAGAAAAATTGTAGCAACATTGAGGCTCGTTTGTTCAGCATTTGGCCGCCGAGATCCGAAGGGGAGGAAAACCGGCTGCACCCCGCCCCTCCAAAGTGATCGGATTCCTCTTTCCCCGTTTCCCGATATTTCGTAGCTTCGAATCCTGAGAACTAGGATGCGCAATCACTCGGTGAAGACGGGAAGGAGCCTGTAATGGTAGCAAACGTTCTGTGTATCAAATGGGGAAGTAAGTACGGCAGTGAGTACGTCAACCGGTTGCTGAGCGGGGTTCGCGAACACCTATCGTTGCCGTTTCGCTTCGTTTGCCTGACCGACAATGCCACCGGGATTGACCCGCAAGTCGACATTCATCCGTTACCGGTAACCCCCTTCGACGAAAATGCGTTCGACGCTCGTAAGGGTGGCGAAACCTGGCGTAAAGTGGGACTCTTTCAGCCCAATTTAGCGAATTTACAAGGCGACACCCTGTTCTTGGATCTTGACGTCGTTATCACCGGATCACTGGATGATTTTTTCACCTACCGCAGCGGATCCTTCTGCGTGATTCATGATTGGCTCGAAAAACGCCGAGCATGGATACCAGGCCGCGATGGCCGTGTGGGGAACACCTCGGTATTCCGCTTCGATCCCGAACAACACGCCCGAGTCTACCATCACTTTTGTGCGCACCAAACCGAAGTGCTCGAGCAGTTTCGGATCGAGCAGCAGTACGTCAGCCGGACACTGTTGGATGATTTAGCGTTTTGGCCGAGCGAGTGGGTTTGTAGCTTCAAGCGAAGTTGTCGACCCAAATTCCCGTTGAACTTGATTCGTGACCCTTATCAACCGAGTGATATGCGAGTGCTGGCGTTCCACGGCTATCCACTGCCTGACCAAGCGATCGCTGGCTATTCCGCAGGGCCTTTCAAATCAACACGTCCAGCGACTTGGCTCAAAACCTACTGGAACGATGCCGCCTAGTGATCGAGCAAGCGAAGGAGCGCAGGTATGCAGAAGAATTCAACGGAGAACCGTGACGGGCCACGGATTCTGATCAGTCGGCTCAGTGCGATTGGCGATGCGATCTTAACCCTGCCGGTTGCCGCGGCGCTGCGCCATGAATTTCCGAATGCTTACCTCGGATGGGCGGTTGAGAAGAAGTCAGCGCCGATGGTCCGCCGGCATCGAGCGCTCGATGCCGTCATTGAACTGAAACGCAAATGGTACACGTCGCCCCAACGCATTCGCAACGTTCGCTCGCTGCTTCGCCCGCACCAGTTCGATATTGCGATCGATTGCCAAGGAAAAACCAAATCGGCATTGGCCGGTTGGCTCTCCGGCGCATCGCAGCGGATCGGTTTCGCCGGTGCCCACGGCAGTGAACTTAGCCGTTTCTTTAACAATGTCCGTGTCGCTCCTGCCTTTCACCATGTCACAGATCGATCGCTCGAACTGCTTTCCCCTTTGGGGGTCCACGCGCCGCAGGTTCGCTGGGATTTGCCGATCCCGGATGCCTCGATGTTGTGGGCCAACCGTTGGCGAAGAACCTTGAAGCATCCACGATTGGCGGTTCTCAACCCCGGCGGCACTTGGCCATCCAAACTTTGGGAGGCCGACCGGTTTGCATCGACTGCGAAGTACCTACGCGACCGCTATGAATTCAAAAGCGCCATCGTTTGGGGAACTCCTAGCGAAAAAGAAACCGCCAACCGCATCGTAGCCGATGCCGACGGAGCGGCACTGTTAGCACCCGATACGGATTTGCATCACTTAGCCGCACTGATCAGCACCTCGGAATTGTTCATCAGCGGCGACACCGGCCCGTTGCACATGGCCGTCGCCGTCGGCGTGCCCACCATTGGGCTCTACGGCGCGACCCGGCCCGGTGACAGTGGCCCGTACGGACAAATCTCGCTGCAAAAAGCATACGAACAGGGTTCACGGCGCCATCGTCGCCGAGCCGATAATGCCGCGATGCGAGCGATCGGCGTCGATCATGTTTGCGAAGCCATCGACGAATTGGAAATGCATCGACAAATCGCCGCCAAGGTCGCATAACCTCTCCACCGCCCCGTTGTGATACGAGAACCGATCCACGGCTTGAAGCCGTTTGGAGTGCCGCCCGTTTGCATCCCGTCGGCGGTCGTGCGTGATGGCACTATTTTTTCGGTTTCGCTAGGAAGGCTTCCCGACGAAACCGAAACTGCTTCGAGATTTCGATCGCTGCTTTTCGATCCGCTTCGTCGTAATCCCAAAACTGCTGCACGATTTTCTCGCACTCGGGGAAGTGAGATCCATCGTCGCCAATCTGCTCTCGACGCTGGGCCAACAACGTCTTCAACTCATCACGGATCGTCACGTAGGCGGGATCATCGTAAACGTTGACCCCTTCGTTCGGATCTTTGTTGAGATCGTACAATTCCCAACCAGGAGGCGTTTGGTCCTGGCCCTCATAATCGCATCCGTAGAAGTAAATCAGTTTGTAGTCTTTCGTCCGAATCGCCATCTCGCCAGGGTTGTCGTGATGGGCCATGTGCATCCAATACCGATAGTAGGTCGACTGCTTCCAATCGGCCGGTTCTTTTCCGGTTTCGCAAATCGATCGAAACGACTTCCCTTGCATCGGGTCCGGTTGATCCACGCCAGCAAAGTCCAACATCAACGCGGGATAATCGATGTTTTCAACAATCGCGTCACTGCGAATGCCCGCTGGAATCGTCTTGGGATAGCGGACGATGAATGGCATTCGCTCGGACGGATCGTAAGCCCAACGCTTGTCCTGATAGTCCTTCTCTCCCAGCCAAAAACCTTGGTCGCCCGTGTAGATGATCACGGTACGGTCAAACAAGTCTTCTGCTTTCAAGTAGTCGAACAAACGTTTCAAGTTGTCATCGACTCCCTTCACGCAGCGCAAGTATTTCTTGAGGTAGGCTTGATAGGCCAAGTGCTTGATCTCATCATTCGACAAATTGGGATCGTTATAATCCCACTTGAATTCCTTCGGAAAAAACTGAGGGAGATCCGCTGCGTAGGAACGCCGCGGGTTACGGCGCCCGATCGAAGTACCAATGTGCGGCACCAGTTCATCGTTGTGACCGCGTGTTGCAAGGGAACCCCACCCAGAGGGTTTGTTCCATAGCGAATCTGGCTCGGGAATCTCGACATCTGCGAGGTAGCTGTCGTAGCGAGGCGCGTTTTCAAAATAGTCATGCGGCGCTTTGTATTGGTGACAAACAAAGAATGGCTTGTCCGGATCTCGCTTGTTCTTGAACCAATCGAGTGTTGAGTCTGTGATCACATCGGACGAATGAGATCCTTTGTAAGTGACCACGTTCTTCGGCCACGGCTTGTCTCCCTGCACTCGGAACTCGGTATCAAAATACTTACCTTGTCCCGGCAGCACTTTGTAGTAATCAAAGTTCGGCTCTTTGACCAAATGCCACTTCCCAATCATGGCGGTTTGGTAACCCGCCTGCCGCATCAAAATGGGCAAGGTTTGGTTTTGCGGTTCGATATTGCCCCGCAAGTCAAACACACCGTTGTTGTGATTGTAGTTGCCGGTGATGATGCAGGCCCGCGATGGCGTGCAAATCGCGTTGGTGCAAAATGCATTGTCGAAGCAGATCCCTTCGGCCGCCAAGGTATCGATCGTGGGGGTCGGATTCAGATCTTTCAATAAGGTCGCGTAAGCGCCAATGGCCTGTGCCGTGTGATCATCGGACATGATGAAAAGAATGTTAGGCGGTTGCTCGGCTCGCGCTACCACCGCAAGCGACGACAGACAAACGAGGAAGCAGATCTTTAAGCTGTGGATCATCTTGTTCTCTGGGAAGGATGGGGCAGGCTCGGAGCCCAAATGCCTTTGCGGTGGGCTGGGGATGGTGGCCATCGGCCCATCGTAGCAGCCCTTCGAATGGTTCAAGTCTTCCGAAATGATACACCAAAAAGAAGCGGTTTGCTGACAACCGATTGCGGATTGATCTTTGCTTGCAGCCATACCATAATGTCGATCCTTCCTTTGTCCCCCCCAACTTCCGTCTCTGGAGCCATCAGAATGTTTCGTTTATCACTGATCTTACCCCTTGGTCTGTTTGCCACCGTTGTGCTAGCTGACGAGGGACTCAAACTTGCACCCCCTGACTCCACGGAGTTCCAAAGTCTTTTTAATGGCACGGATCTATCGGGATGGGACGGTGATCCTCGATTATGGTCCGTCAAGGATGGCATCATTCACGGCGAAACCACACCCGAGAATGCCGCCAAGGGCAATACGTTCTTGATTTGCCAGAAGGGTGACTTTGGTGATTTCGAACTGCATCTGTCGTTTCGTTGCAATGCCACCAACAACTCAGGCGTCCAATACCGTTCCACGCATCTTGAAAACGCATCCAACGACTGGGTTGTCAAAGGTTACCAACACGAAATTCGTAACGAAGAAGACTTCCCCAACGTTTCCAGCTTTATCTACGACGAAAAAGGCAAACGTGGCCGCATCTGCATGGTCGCTGAAAAAGCGGTTTGGAATCCCGATGGAAAGAAAGTGCTCGATGATTCCCTGATCGATCAAGCCGGCTTCAAACAACTGATGAAGGTTGACGATTGGAACGATGTGATCATCATCGCCAAGGGGAACCGGATCCAACACTACCTCAACGGGAAGTTGGTCCTCGATTTTACCGACAACGCACCTGAACTTGCTCTGTTGAAAGGCGTCATCGCGTTACAACTTCATGCCGGCAAACCGATGTGGACCGAATTCAAAGACATCAAGATCCGTGAAATCAAGTAAGCATCGACTTGATCGCTTGCGGAACGAAGCCACCTTTCACCGAGGTGGCTTTTTTTATTCTCGTGCGGCGCTGCCGCAAATCGTCAACTAATCTTTCGTTCCACCATGGTCCGATTGCGTCCCGCCTTTTTTGCGTTGTACAACAGTTTGTCGGCCCGTTCAAACCAGCTATCACGGTCGTCACCTGCCCGCAACAGAGCGCCGCCGATCGACGTGGTCAATTGGCCGATCGATTCACCCGTGTTATTGAGTGTCAGCTTATTCTTGGCGAAGAACTGGCAAATCGCATCGGCGATATCAACCCCCTCTTCAACCTGCTCCGTGTTGAGAAAGACAGCGAATTCGTCTCCGCCGTAACGTGCGATCGATGCGTCTTCTGCAATCCGTTCCATATTGGAGGCCGCGAAACGTAAGACATTGTCACCCGTTGAATGACCAAACGTGTCATTGATGGTTTTGAATTCATCGAGGTCCACGAGCAACAAAAAAAAGTATCGCTCGCTTCGCTCGGGATGATCAATCGCATTCGTCACCATCGTGTCAAAAAACAAGCGGTTGCCGACCCCGGTCAACGGATCGGTCATGAGCTTTTGCTGGGATTCAATAAAGTTCTCTCTCAGCTTGGTCACTTGGCTCCGCGTTTCCTCCAATCGCAACGTCATGTTCTGCAACTGAGATTGCATGCGTTGGTTACTCGAAAGCACCGCTGCGATGGAAACTTCTAAGTCCTCGACTGTGGGATTGTCGCCAACCAATCGATCATTTGCGGAACTCACCGAGGACTCGAACTCGCTTCCCGCGGAGAGCTGCTCCTTGATCATGCGCTGGAAACCGCCCATCGCCTTCGCCAATTCGTCCCCGGTCTGCTGGTTGATCTCCGTCAGATCGCCGCCCGAGTAAAACTGCTGGTGGAGTTGCTGGAGTTGCTGATAACTCGCGTTCTCGGCATCATTGACCGCGTACGAAAGCTGTTCACGAAGCGCCGGGTCGGCCCCCTCGGCGTACCGATACCAAACCTCATACACATCCGGAGTCGGCGGTGTGCGAAATTTGGCGATGTACCCCATCGCGTCCTTTGCTATCGAAAACGCCTTGGTTTGTTCTTGAGCAGAATCCAAATCACTTGCCTCCCTCTTTGGCAGGGGCCCCACATTAATCTCCAGTAGTAACGCTAACCTGATCGCTCGGCCCCTTAGTTATATCGGGTGCTCGACACCCGAGCCCAAGTTTGCCAGAGACATTTTCAGGAAGTTAGACAACCGACAACACGGATCGTTCCAACGATTCGGCTACAAGCGGGCTGAGCTGTATACCCTTGACCAGTTCATGAGTCGTTTGATCGGCATTCCCATGCAGACTGCTGGGACCAGAGAAACCAGCTATACTTTATAGACGCAGGGGCTTGTCCGTTGCGTTCGATACGGGCATTGTCCCCTCTTTTCTTTCCCATTGCGTCCTTTTCATCCATGCCACGCAGTCGTCTCGGCCCTTTGGCCATCGAATCAAAACTGGGCGATTCTCCGTCGCAAAGCTGCGTCTGGCGGGCGATTCACGTGCGTTTGAAGAAAGCCGTTGCCGTCAAGGTTTTTTCGTCACCATTCGGAGCGACGCCAGAAGCCCGCACCGATTTCGCCTCGGAATGGGAAACGCTCAAAAAACTCGCTCATCCCTCGATCGTCAAGTGCTATGGAGGCGGCTTTGAATCCAACGATGCCTATTTGGCCTATGAATTAATCGAAGGAGAAACGCTTGCAGCTCAATTGGAGCGGCGAAATCGCTTGCCATGGGAATCGGTGCTCGAGTTGGCCGAGCCGCTGATCGACGGATTGCAGTACCTCCACGAGCAGGAATTGATTCACGGAGCGATCCAGCCCGACAAAATCATGATTGCTGGGTTGAGTCCTGTCTTGGTTGACATACGTGTCGATCGATATGGGAGCCGTTTCAACTCCTCGCGTCCACCGACGACGAACGAGCTTTCCTTTCGACCTCCTGAATGGATTCAAGATCCCCACTCCCTTTCGATTCGATCGGATTTGTATTCCTTTGGTGCAACGTTGTACTTTGCCTTGACCGGACGGCCGGTCGTCGCGGGCGATACGGTGGAACAAGTCACGGAGAACGTCTTGAACGAGAAGCCGGTCTCCGCGGCATCCTTAGCGATGGATTGCCCCGTCTGGTTCGACAAGCTGATCTCGCAACTGCTTGAAAAGGACCCAAGGAAACGCCCCTTTGGTGCGGCTGCGGTTCAATTGGCTTTGGCCGAAGTGCGGCGCCGATCGATGTCGCGAACTGGCGTTGCCGAACATGCGTCGAGCGGGTTCAGCCCGTTGAGCGTGACGGACCAGAAGGATCGCGACGAGGCCCGATCGCTGCTCGGTCGACATTTCGTTCAAGAGCCAGAGACCCCCGATGCGACCGCATGGCATGACAAACCCTGGTTCTTGATTGGCTCGATGGTGGTCATCATCGCGATGCTGGGGTGGATGGCGTGGCCGCTGAGTGAAACACAAATGCGAGACAACGCCGAAACGCTGCTCGACCAAGAGACCCAGACCTCGCTCAATCAGGCCAAGAACCATTACTTGGTGCCGATGCTTTCTCGATTCCCTGATGGCGAACACGCCGATTGGGCACAAGAACAAATTGATCGGATCGACATGCTACAAGCGGACCACGCCTTGTCGGTCAAGCTCAAACGCAATCTGCCACTTCGGAACGAGGGGGAACGATTACTTGCGGAAGCGAAGGAATACGAACGATTCGGTGACACCGCAACCGCAATGGACCAATACCGCAGCATGGAAACCTTATTGGACGACGAGAAGTACCGGCCCTATGTGAATCTCGCTCGCCAGCGTCTTGCTCAGATCGAAACTCGATCGATGGGGCAAGATGAGGCTGCGACGATGATCGGAGCAAAGCTAAACGAAGCGGAGCGCGAGTTGCGAAGCGGCAATGTCGTTGCCGCACGACGAATTTGGTATAGCGTCATCGAGTTGTACGGCAACAACGAGAAAGTTCAGCCGTTAGTCGTTCAAGCTCAACAGCGATTGGCTCAGAGCAATTCGCCACCCAAACCGACGCATGCACCATGAACCCACACGACCGTAACGCCGCACCGATCGAGGCCCGTCTGGCCGACTCGCCGCGTGGCGAGGGTCGCCCCAATCGGCAAGACTCAAAACGCGAAAGCTGGGCCGAGAGCCGCGGGGCCGTCTTCGCGATGCTTTTCTTAGTCACCGGGGTGCTCGGAATTCCACTGTTGTGGATGAACAAGAAATTTTCAAACCCTGAACGCTACTTTTGGTCGATCCTCGTCACCCTCTACACCGCTGCTTTGATTTACGGCGCCTACCTGGTCTGCATGTGGAGCTATCACCGGATTTTCGGTTATTCGTAAATCGGAAAGAACGTATGGAAGGCGGCTTCGCCGAAATCGCCTGGGTCGTTGAAACGTCGGTTTTGGTTGAGCCGATCGATCACAGACATTTCTTCGCCGCTCAGTTCGAAATCGAACAGCGAAAGGTTTTCTTTCAAGCGATCAATCTTCGTGGTCTTTGGCACAATTGCCGTGCCCCGCTGCACGCCCCAGCGGAGCACGATCTGGGCGGCACTGCGATGATGTCGCAAGGCGATTTCCCTGATTGCGGGTTGCTCGATCACGGCTTCCTCCGCATCGGCCATGTTGAGCGAGAAATAGGATTGCGCTCCGAGAGGGGAAAAACCTGTCACCGCGATTTCGGATTCGCGGCAGAATCGCACGAGCTTGTCTTGAGTCAAGTAAGGGTGCAGTTCGACTTGAAGCATTGCCGGTGGTGTCGCCGATGCGTTCATCAAATCGCGAAGCAGCGAAACACCAAAGTTGCAAACTCCGATTTCACGAACCAAACCTGCGCCGACTAAATCCACCATCGCTTGCCACGTGTCAATCAGTGGAACACGGTCGGGCTGCATCTTGGCGGCTTGCGAATTCGGGTCGGCTAACCACCCGGGCGGGTAACGCTCTTCAAACGGTACAAACGCGAGGGCAATCGGAAAGTGCATCAGGTACAAATCGAGATAGTCCAGCTTGAGATCGGAGAGCGATCGTTCGAGCGCAGGCCGGACATGCTCGGGACGATGGTAGGTGTTCCATAGCTTCGACGTGATCCAGAGGTCTTCGCGGCGGATCGATCCGTCGGCTATCGCTTTGTGAAAACCATCTCCTGCTTCCGCCTCGTTTCCATAATCACTAGCTGCATCGAAATGTCGATACCCACATTCAATCGCCGAGCAAACCACTTGCGCGGTTTCGGAAGGATCAATCTTCCAAAGTCCGAGTCCAACCGAAGGGACTTCGCAGCCGCTTTTCAGCGCGATCGTTTTCATCTCGATTCACCTTGCAAAAGGAGGTCTATTCCGTCGGGTCGTTCGACGCAGCTTGGGTTGGGGGTGCGTCCCACTCGAACAAGGGAACGTGGGAAGGATTGAGTCAACCGAAGCGGGTTGTAGTCTAGCTCTACTTCACCGGCAAGTCGATCAATAGCTGTTCGTCGGTCCAAACCACTTTCACCCCTACTTGTTCGGCAACCTTATCGGTCACTTGCCGCAGCGTAACCTTCTCGGCTTGGTAGAAGACGAGCTGCTTGCATAACGTTGCCGCGTCTGCTGCGATCACGCAGTCACGACCGGCAGTGCCCGCTAGATGATGGAACACCTGATCAGCGGGCATGTTTGCAAGATTGAGCGTCACGTTGGGCGTATCGATATCACCAGGCCCCCCGAGGTCATCGGCAAGCTCGGTCAGGAACGTATCGATTGCCGCGCGATGAGCGGACGCCGTCGCGGTGATCTCAAAACCTGCTTCTACGGTACGGACACTCATCTCTCGATCCACCCGGCGTATTGCGGCGACCATCTCGGAGCGTCCTTCCGCGACATCGTAGCGAACCTTGTACTGCCGGGTGCGATCCATCGGGATCACGACCAACCGTTTCGGGAATGCCTCCGGATCAAGTGTGCGTTCGAACTGAGCCAGCAACAAGCAAGTGGCGACGCCAGGGTCGATCGACGACCACTGCTTGGCGGGCCAAAGATCGTGCGGCATTGGAATCGTTGCCGCCGAGATCTTTCCCCGATCAAACACAATCTTGAGCGCTTCGGTCGGCGTCGTTGCTTCGGGCCAAGCGAGGTCTTGAAGTGGGGGTGATCTTCGTTTTCGAGTCACTGCCCGGAGCGACATCAATGAGGCGGTCGTTGCATCGACCCACGTGGCTCGACCAATTAGAACGACATTGTCAATCGGCATCACGACACATTGGCCTGTCGCGGCCAATTGCTTCAGCGCCAAGTACACCGTCGGTCCCACTTGCCCGGCATGGATCCGGACGGAGGGGTCAACTGCCCGATCCACCCAAACCGAAAGGTCGGACCGGCCGGCGAGCTCCGCCACCGCCTCGCGAAAGGGCTTGCCGTCGACGACGGCACTGGTCGGCGCTGCGAGTTGACGAATCATGGGATCCTTTAACGAAACCGGTTCGCCAGCCGCGACAAAATAGGATTCAAATGAACAGGTCATCAAGCTCACGACAGCGAGAGCAAAGATCCTGGCGGCGAAGAAGCGACGAGCAAAGCGGATGTCCGGGGCAGCCACACCGCTACGCTGGCGTTTGAGGGACATTTCGCATCCGTTCTTAGGCGGGAATGATTCACGGGGTGGATTCACAGTGTCCAGTGTCCACACGAAAAGCTTGGGAACCCCAGAAGTCTTGATTTGCTTGGTTGTCGTTCGCATTTTCGGCAATTAGACTCGCAACCAACGGAAACAATTATACATGAAACTTGCCGAGTCATTTTCATTGCGTAACATGCTCGCGACCGAGATCATTGATTCACTTGAACTTTTGACGGACTTCCTAGTGTGACCTCTCCTTTAGTACGGACAACACGATTGACGGTCGCCTATCGGCGTTACCTGACCACCGCCAACTCGCCCCAGTTCGCTGCGGAGGTCGATGAATACTATTCCGCGGCGACTTTGACCAGTTTGCTTCGTCGCAGTGATGTGGAAATGCGGCGTGCTGCGGCGTTGTCGTTGGGAATGCTTGGCGACCACAGTAGCATTGAGTCCCTTGGCCAATCGCTTGCGGACCCAGACCGCGGAGTCCGATTGGCGGGTGATGACTCGTTCCGGGCCTTGTTGGTCCGTGATGCAGCGCCACGGCATCACCAACAATTGTTGCAAGTGATGCATTTAAATGATGGTGGCGAGTATGCTGCGGCATTGGCGCCGACCATGATTTTGGTGGATCAGGCACCACGGTACAGTGAGGCCCACCATCAATTGGCGATTTGTTGGCAGGGCTTGGACAATTTTCGACAAGCCGAGTCGGCGTTTCGGGCCTGTTTGTGGCAATGCCGCTATCATTACTTGGCATGGCAGGGTCTCGCCCGTTGCCGCATGATGCAACGAGATTACGAAGGTGCGATTGCTGCACTTCGTCGCTGTGTGGGGATTTGTCCAGACGTCGAAAACGCTCGGGTGCAAATTCGTGTGCTCGAACGTCGTCTACGACAAACCGATGCGTAACGGAGGCCAACGTTGAGATACGATGACACGTTGGTCGGCGCGGTTGCGGTTGTCTTCGCCGTGTTGTCGTTCACGATCGCCATTGGACCGTGGTCGAGTCCTTATCGATTGCGAACGATTTTGGCGGTAAGCGATCGCTTTGGCAAACCTGCCGCTCGTGGCGTTTGGTTGGCGGTCGCGATCGCGTCCCTGATGGCTGGCATTGCGATTCTCAGCGGCGTTCGCCCCTCTTACGCGGAACCAGCGGGAAGCCATTCAATGCGTCGCTAGAGACGAGTGGACCGTCAAGGTTAAAACTGCGAGTTGGCACGTAGTGGACTTCGCCAGAAGTCCCAAAGAACCTTTGAGTTACGGATTTCTGGCGAAATCCACTACCCTAGAATTTAGGCTGACGGTCCACTAGGTCCCAGGATTCGCGTCCTTCACCGCCTTGTTCATCACGTCGATCGCGGCGTCGGTGTAGCGTTGGTGTTCGTTCCAAAAATGGTTCATCGCGGCTTCGTCCGCAAAGAAGAACATGCGGTTGTGAGTGGGATCCTTCAGGCCCCATTCACGCTTGCCCGGAACGATCAAGTGTTCTTCGAAAAAGCGAACGACATCAATTTCGTTGAGCACGGGCGTGTAGGTGACCGGATCGGATAAAAAGGCCTGCATCGCCTCCTTGCCAGCGAACAAATACAGTTTTCCCAGGTGCACCACGCCGAATTCGGGTTTGCCCTCGACCCAGCGATCTTCGTTGATCACCGTGACAGCACAAAAACCTTCCATGGCCAATTCCGAGTGTTTCGTTTCACCACCGCTCACGATCGATGCATCACCGTCCGGTGATGCAGAAACCTTGTTCTCCCCACCGGCAATCGCTTGCTCCGACGTCGCTCCCGTTGTGGCTGGTTGGACAGAGGCCATCGTTGAATCAAACTCTGGCATCGCGGGCATCGTGCGATCGACCCGTGAACCGGTGAGATGGCCCTGTACACCGCCGGGAGGGTTGGTCGGCATCTCAAAGCGACCCGGTGCGGACGCAGCGGGAGCCGTTTGCTGCACCGGCTGTTGAGCTACCATCGGTCCCGTGGGATTTTGCTGACCCGCCGGCGCGATGCTGGGCACCGTTGCCTTGAGCATGGCCACGTAGCGTGCCGGTGCTTGGGGGCTGACGCTGTGCGAAAGCGTTTTGCCTTCGGTGGTCACAATCACGTCCGTTGGAAACGCGGTGACTTTGAACATCTTCAGTAGTTGGGGATTCTTGTTTGCATGAACCTTCACCGCAACAAAATCCTTGCCGATCGCCTCAGCCACGTCGGGCGACTGGAACGACCCCGCTTCAAGCCGATCGCACCAAACACAGTCATCACTGTAGAAATGCAATAGCAGCAATTTGTTCTCGGCTTGAGCAGCGGAATGAGCGGCTCGTAAGTTTTCTTGCCACTGGATATCAGCGGTCGCGGTCGACGCAGAAATCATTGTGATTGCTGCGGAGAATAAGAGAGTTAGGGCTACCGTGCGCATCAAACCTGTCCTACTGTCACAAAGAAGCGTGGGTGCGATTTTGGGGGAGGCAAACGTGCTCTCGCTCAATCGTTTTCGACCGTCGGAGACCTGCCGCTTGATCCGAAAGTACAAATTGGGTTGACTTTAACGCCACCTCAATCTTGTCTCACGCCTGAAGAGGGGCAAAAAAACGATCAAAAAGCGATCATGGGCCCAAAATACGAGAAATTAGAATTTCACCTGCGAGTTTCACAATTTCTCTCTTTCCAAAAAATCACCCTTTCGATTAAGGTTCGTTCACTTCCCGCAGAAGGAATGGACGAACCGGTCATCACGATCGGGTGCAAATCGAGGGCGTAGGAGAATGCCCATTTGCTGAAAATCGGTCTTATTGATTGACCCCGCGTGGCCATGGAGGAGCCAGACCATGTTACTCGAACGTATTGACATTGATGCTCACGGTTCGCTTTACCGAGTGGAGCTTGGACCCTTTGCCGAACATCTGAATGTGGTTTGCGGACCGGAGGGCTCTGGAAAAACCGCGATCGCTCGGTTCATCCGCGATTCACTGGCCGACCGCGATTATCCCCTTGGCATGATGAGCTCCTCGTCCGGACGAGTCGTTTGGGCCGACCGGAACGGGCTGGTGCATTGCCGCCGCGAACAAGATGGCACCGCGCACGGGCGGCGGAGCGTCAAGTTTGAATCACGCGGAACAACCGCCGATGAGATCGGAGCGCTAAACCACTGCTGGATCGGAACC
This sequence comes from Novipirellula artificiosorum, assembly GCF_007860135.1. NCBI lineage: Bacteria > Pseudomonadati > Planctomycetota > Planctomycetia > Pirellulales > Pirellulaceae > Novipirellula > Novipirellula artificiosorum. The sequence continues at coordinate 557,347 of NZ_SJPV01000002.1, read as the reverse complement.
CTCGATACACAAACGGCAGCGTCACGAGCCGCTGATTCGATTCAGTTGCCGGAGTCGATTATCGATGGCGTGATCACCGATACATCAATCACCAACGTCGCTCGCGTCGTTTCGGCTTGTATCCGCAGCGGGCTGGATGCTCCCGAGACCTATCGTTCGGTGTCGATGGATGGGTCAGGTCGCTATTTCGTACGAGATGGATACACCGACGATCCGCAGCAACTTGACGATGGCGAACACCGCACTCGGCGACGCCAATTGGCGGAAGTCGAAAGTGAATTGGCTCGCATCGAACCGGGGCTTCCCCGTCATGCGTCGCTGGTCGCACGTCGCGACGAAGTGACCCGTCGGCTGGCGACTTATCGCCATCCACGTCGTGGTCCCGTCGAAACCTACACTTCGGATGTGGATCGCACTCGACTTCAACAATTGCATGAGCGTGCGATGCAACTTCGATCTCGAGAAGGCGAGCTGCGTCGATGGATCGCGGATCTCGACTCTCAGCTGCGGAGCGCGTCAACAACACCGTCGTACCGCAGCCGATCAACCGGCGCTGCGGAAAGCTATCGATACGAGGGTGCCGTCCAAGATGAAAAGCTTCGACGTCAACTCGATGACCTTGATGCACAAATGATTCGATGGCGCCGAGCGCTGTTGGAAGTTCGTGGACTTCGCGAAGCGATCTTGGCGATGCACGATCGCGGCGTCGCGTCCGCCACCGATGCCTATCCGTTCACCGAGAGTCCGATCGATTCGTCACGATGGCGTCGCCACGATTTGGATGGATTCCTTCATGCGATCGATCGCCATGATCCATCGCGCGGTTGGAAGGACTTCTATTCTGATCGAGTCTACCACACCGATTTGGAGTCGCGCGTTGACTCGGCAACCCGACAAATCGATTGGTTGCTACAGCGGTACGCCGTCGCGGGGGATCTCAATCACGATTGGTATCACGCGTTGCCCCAGTCCGACGCTTTTGGCAATACCACCCTCGAAGAGACGCTGCGGGCGATTCGTAGCGATTTGCGTCAAGCTTCGCAATTTGTACGAAATCGGCAAACGGTCGCATCGAAGTCGACCGAAGAGCTGCGGGAACTCAGCCGCAGTGAGCAGTGGCTGGTTGCCGCAATGGATCAATTGATGAGGCACCGAGAATCGCTACTCGGTCACTACACTCCGGCGGAAAGAAACCAAACTCGCGATTGGGCATCGCATCAGCAATGGCTTCGTGAGCGTTATGGAAACGAGCGTGCTGAACGGGTTTCCGAGCTTCACCAGACAACGGCTGAGTTGGAAGCCTGTTTTGCCGAAGCCACGCGAGTCCGTCGAGCGATGCGACAATTGCCCGTCGTCGAGACGGTCTCGGTCCCTTACGGCCACGAAAATGTCGATCGTGAAACGTTGACAGCCGAACTTCACGGGATCGAGCAAAAATTGGCTCAACTGTCGCGGGTGCAATGGTTACGATCGCGCGCATCGCAGCTGCGTGAGCAACTGCGAACCGTCCGGACACCGCGTTACACGGGATCGCCGGTATCCGATGCCGCAAGCAGCTGGTTGGTCCGATTGTCGGGCGGTCGGCTACGCCGCGTCGATTGGCCCGATGCACCGCTCCGCAGCCCTCACACCGAGATGACTTCGGTTCGTCTCGTTACGATTGATGGCCGTGATGAAAACCAATGCCCTGCTGCGGATCGTGCGTTGGCGGTGATTGCCGTTCGCATGGCCGCCGGGGAACTGCTCGCTCGTCTTGGCAAAACCCTTCCCTTGGTGATCGAAACCGCCCGAGAATTGACCGGCTGCGACGCGGATCACGGCAACCGCCCCCTACGCGAATCTTCGGTTGACTCCGCATTTTTCCACCCTTGCCAAGATGGGCGTTTCAATCATCCGATTGCCTCGGCCTTGCGGGACTACGCTCAATCAGGGCGTCAGGTGTTGTTGCTGACCAGTGACACCGTGTTGGCAGACCAAACGGCTCGGGTTGGCGGTCGATCCTTTACGTTGCATCCCGAGCGAATCGTGCACCCGCATCGTCCTTTGTGGCGTCCCCAATATACGCCGGAAAGCTATGTGGGTCCCCATCCACATTTGTATGGCGATGAAGTCGTTGGGGAATCGCCTCGGTATGCTCGGTCACGAAGGGATGTCGCAGTCGACGTCAACCGCGACTTCGACATGGCTTGGCGTGAAGCGTACGGGATGTATGACCCTTGCGACGTCCCGCGGCATGAGGTTCCTGAACACAGAACGGACAGGGCGGCACGTCCGACCTCCACTCGGCCCGTCAATGCGTCGCACTATCGAGACGGCCATTACTACGCCGATGCCTATACAACCTCACCAACCTCCGCCGAGGGGGAATCGGTCGTTCGGAGTGCACAGGACCACGGTCCAGCTCGACCGTTTGTTGCTGGTGGTGAGCTTTGCCGCGTCCAACGAGCGGAGACGGCGGAGCCTGCATTTTTTTTGACCGTTGATAGTCCCATCGATCAAGCGCCTTCGATTGACTCGGTTGCCGCGGCAAGGTTGCGTGGATTAAGCGTCACCCATGTGACGCATCTGATGCAACAAGATCCCAACCGACTTGCGGATGCCCTTGGGCTTGCCAACGTGGATGCGAAAACGATCCGCCGCTGGCAAAGCGAATGCCGGTTGGTATGCCGAGTCCCCAAACTTCGCGGCTTTGATGCTCGCGTCTTGGTTGGCTGTGGCGTCACCGATCCAGCGCAACTTGCTTCGACCCATCCGACCGATTTGCTTCAAAGCGTCGAAGATTTCCTAGCGACCGAACAAGGCCAAAAGGTACTCCTAAGCGGTAGCAGCAGAGAGCTTTCACGGATCACCAGCTGGATCGCCGCAGCGAACAGTTGGGGGATCGAAAACTCGTCTCGTTATGTCGATGGTCGTACGCTTCGACGACGAGCCCGCGTGGGCCGCAATCTCGACAACGCCTTCGATCGCGATCGTTACGACTACGATGCCGATGGCGGGTCCGTTCGCTATGGTATTCGCGGCGTCGTCGACGAACGTGACGACCGCCCGCGTCGGCGATCAACGGGCCGAAACGGTTCGGTCGTCGAAGGGGGGGTGGGCGTTAGAAAACAAAGGGGCTCGACCTCACGTAGCAGCTCGGGTTCAGGCAGCGGTTTAGGATCGGGCAACGGCTCGGGTTCAGGCAGTGGCTCGGGATCGGGCAACGGCTCGGGTTCAGGCAGTGGACGATCACGTCGCCGCCGATCAAGTCGAACAAATCGTTCCATCAATCGAACTCGGCGAGATCGGGATGTGGTACGAATGAACGACGAAGCTTCGGAGCGCGACCATCAAACCGAACGAGATCACCACGATCGCTCGGCCCGTGATCGCTCGGCCCGTGATCGCTCGGCCCGTGATCGCTCGGCCCGTGATCGACGTTCCTACGAACGATCGGAGCGAACGGCTCAACCCGCGCGTGATTCCGAAGGCGAGCTACGTTTCTATCTGCAACGGGACAGCCCCGTTGTCGACGCTCCATCGATTGGCCCACGCATGGCCGAACGGCTGCATGTGCTTGGGATCTACACCGTCGATGATCTGGTCAAGGCAAACGCGGAATCGGTTGCGGCAAAACTAAAGAATCGTCGCATCGACGGTGCCACCGTCCTTGCTTGGCAACAGCAAGCCACGCTGGTTTGTCGCATTCCAATGCTACGAGGCCACGACGCTCAACTTTTGGTTGCGGCCGAGGTCACGACCGCCGAGGACGTCGCGGCAGAGAACGCCGGTGATCTGTTCCGCCGAATTGATCCGATCAGTCGAAGTCGCGAAGGCAGGCGAATCGTTCGCGGTGGAAAGCTCCCCGATCTCGAAGAGATTACCGAATGGATCGCTTACGCTCAGCAACATCGCGAGTTGAAGGCTGCTTAGGGGGCATCCGCAACCGCACGCGGCGGGGCAACGTTTCAATCATCAGTGGTAGACGGCCGACATAGTCGCCGTCAAGTTGATAGGGCACACGCCGGTCCGAGCGGATGGTGATTTGAGTCGCTCGAGTCCGGACGACGTCTTCACGGCGCAGATGACGCCCAACCATGACACTGGCAACGTAGGCCAATCCGCTCGCGCGCGTCCCTTTCGCAAAGGTGATCAAGTCAAGTTTGCCATCATCGGCGATCGCTGAGGGTTCGATCCTCAAATTCGCCGCGTAACAAGGTAAATTGAAGGTCATCGCCCAGTGGGCCTTTTGGCTTGCCATCGTGGTGCCGTTGATTGCGAGTTCGATATGCAACTGCGGAAAGCGATACTTGCGCACCGCTCGCAGGATCGGCCGCAGATAGCTGAGTCGGTGGATGTGCCCCCTTCGGCGCAAATGCACATCACGGACCACTTCGGCATCAAACCCACACGATGCCATCACCAAGAACAGTTTGCCGTTGGCTCGGCCTGCATCGATGGTGTGGTCGGTGCCACGGGTGATGCATTGGAACACGTCCTCCGCATTGGCCGAGAACCCGTAGTGCCGAGCGAGTAAATTCTCGGTGCCGAGCGGCATCGGAACAATCGGGAATTCGGGCGGAGTCAACTCGGCGACCAAACTCACGGTGCCATCGCCCCCGGCTGCGACCACCACCAACGATCTCTCGTCGGCGTCAACGGACGCCGCGATCTGTTTTCGGATGGCATCGATCGAATCGGTAAGCTTGACGGTAAAACCGGCGCGCTCAAGCCGCTCGGTCAGTTTCGGGATCTGCTCTCGTTTTTTTCCGCTACCTGCCCTTGGACTGGCACAGACCATCACCGTCGTCAATTCAGGACATGTTTGGAACTCGTCAGGCACAATACTTCCAGAAGGGGCAAAAGGGGAGGATTATCTTATTCGAAAACGGCCAAAGTCTTCGTTTTGTAAGCTATCGTTTCAATGATCCCGTGGATCTTGGTCTCGTTTGCCGCGATCGAGTGCCGCAGGACCGCCTTAACCGTTATGAGCCTCATGCCACAGCCATCCTGCGCGGATTCCTGATCGATGAAGGCCAAACGATTGTTTTTGATTCCTACTCGCAAAGCAAGAGAATAGGCCGTGAGTTTCGTTCGTCGATACTGGGCAGCAGCGTTGATCTTGATGATGGTGGTCGTTCACGCGGCGGTCATCGGATATGTCCGCAGCCGCGTCGCTCGGCTACAGAACTTGGAATCAAACACCATCGAGCTGGGCCGGTACCGATTCCAACCGGTTTCCGACAAGTCAAAAGTCTACCAATTTCAGCTGTTTGCCGTAGTGGATCCCGCAAGGCGCCAACTTTGTGAAGAACGGATGATGCAACGGAAGATGGAGATCCACGAAGAAAGCGAGTTGCTGCTCCGCCAAGTCGACCCGACCTGGTTAAAAGACCCCGAGCAAAACGAGATTCGCGACCGCTTGATGGACATCGTTCGAAAATACCTCGAAGAACCGGTGATTCAGCGGATGTTGATCACCGATTGGCTCGAATTGCCGGTCTCGGCCGTTAGTGTGGGCATGGATCGTGGCGACGCGTTGGCCTGGAATTGATGGCGGCATCGCGCTCGTCCCCGTGAGACTTCCGTCCCCGTGAAACTGCTTTTCTTTCGTTTCACGAGCCGAACTTTACTCGATTTCCGTTTCTCGTGGCGATTTGCCCGGAAATCTGCCTTGTGGTCGCCGCTTTCTCGTTGGTAGTTACCAATCTCGGTACTGCGCCAGCATGGTTGCAGCACCGATCCGAGCGATCTGTGCGTTTTCCTTGCACGGACCGGTCTTCAAAGGATTTGACCGTGATCTTTATTCGGTATGCCGACTGTATGACTCGACCCATCTTCCACAACCGCTGCCGCTCACAAAGCCGATCGATCCTCGCCGGGATCGACCGATGGCGTGGGAGGTGTTGGCTGCCCGTCATCCTGAGTGCCTTGTTCGTCGCAGGAACCGCCGAAGCCCAAATGGGTGGTGGTGGCGGCTTTGGTGGCGGGGGCGGAGGCGGCCAAAGTGGGCCGATGCCCGATGCAAAACCAAAATTCTTGGATCACGTTCGCAGCAGGGATGGGTTGGCTATTCGGCGTGAAAAAGGGGACTCGGTCGTTTTGGATGTGAAGGTGGTCGGCAACCGGGTCGTCAGCTCGCATCTGATCATGCAAAAACTGCAAACTCGCAAAGACCGTTTCTACGACTATGAAACCGTGCTCGGTGATGTCCGTCGTTTGACCGATATGGGATCCTTCGACCATGTGACGTTCGACCTCGATGAACAGCCGGGCGGGGTCAGCATCACGTTCGCAGTGCATGAACGGCCCGTGATCACCAAGGTGGTCATGCATGGCAACCGTGCGCTCAACAATCGCGAACTCCAAGGTCGCGCGGGCGTCAATGAAGCGGACCCGCTGAGCGAATTCTCGATCGAATCGGCCCGTCGTCGACTGATTGATTACTACCAAGAAGAAGGATTCAACCAAGTCGCGATTGAATCGTCGATTGGCTACGAGGACGACCCCGGCGTGGTCATTTTTCGCATCAACGAAGGTCCCAAAGAGCGGATCGAAGACATCGTCATTAAAGGGGCCACGATCGTCAGCGAAGCAAGACTGAAAAAAATCATCAAGAGCCGTGGCCCGGCGGTCGGTCTGCTTCGCCATATCGGCAACACCGCCGACATGCGAATGATCGACGATGACGTGAACACCTTGGCCAGCTACTACCACAACCTGGGTTTTCTGACGGCTACGGTGGGTCGTCGGATCCGTTATGACGAATCGGGCAAATGGATCACGGTCACGTTTGTGATCAACGAAGGACCGCGGTTTACCGTCAACGACGTCAAGATCATTGGCAACCAATTCATCACCGAGGAATCCCTACGAGCTCGGCTGAATCTTCACGCCGGGGACATGTTTGACGGCACCTTGATGCGTCGTGATATCGGCGAAATCACCTATGGGTATGGCGAGATGGGATTCATTTATGCCGAAGTCGAACCCAAAACGGTGATGCGTGATGAAGCCAATACCGTCGATTTGGTCTACGAGATTCTCGAGGGCGACCGTTGGAAAGTCGGACGGATCTTGGTCAACATCGAAGGCGAGCCCCACCTGATGCGAGAAACGACGATGTTGAACATGGTTGATCTTCGCGAGGGGGATTGGATCGATCGGCGATCGCTTGAAATGAATCGCCGCCGGATCGAAAACAGCAACCTGCTCGAAACGAATCCTCAGGTCGCTGACGCGCCAGACATCAAGGTGGTGCCTCGTGATGAATACTAGTTTTACTTCGCAATCTTCCGATGAAGACGCTTGCATGAGAAATCTGAATCCTCTGTCCGATGCACGTTTCGCGACAACGATGCTGGTCGTCGCGCTCTCCGCGATGTCCAGCGGCTGCACGCGTCTGCTGACCGCGCCCGGTCAAACGACTGGCGGCCCATTCGGATCGAATGTCGCGACCGAAGACACGACCGCCACGCAACTCGTTTCGAACCCCTCGGCGACCCCGTTCGATTCAGTGACGAGCGATGCGTCCTCAAACAGCGATCGGTACGTCGCCCGTCAATACCCGACCACGCCCCCATACGTTCCACCCACCACGTACGTTCCGCCGACCTCCTCCGTGCCGCCTTCGAGTTACACGACTCCCCCATCGTTGGCAGCTCCGCCGCAAACACCACCGATGACGTATGGGGGCAGCGCCTATGGCGTGCCGGCGACGGCGCCCCCGGCCTACCCTCCTGCGACAACCACGACGCCACCGCCGGTGACCTACAGCCCGGGCCAAAGTTATGGCACGCCGATCACTCCGGGTGGCACCCCTGCGTTGCCCCCAACGACCGCCTATCCCGGTTTGACTTCTCCCGGGACCGTCTACAGCGATCCGCTGGCGCCACCCACTTCGTACGTCCCGCTGCCGACGGTTCGTGAAGCGGATTTGATCATCAACGGCTATCCCGCGCGCACGGGCCGTATCATGCTCGGGGGTGCCGTCAACAGCGATGCGGGCGTGACGGGCCAAATCACGCTCGACGAACGCAACTTTGACATCACCCGTTGGCCCCGATCGTTCCAAGACCTGTTCAGCGGAACCGCCTTTCGTGGTGCCGGTCAAACCTTTCGAATCGAAGCGGCACCCGGTAGCGATTTCGATCGTTACACCATCAACTTTGCCGATCCAAACCTTTTCGGTTACAAACCCGTCAGCATGTCGGTCAGCGGATTTCTCGTTGATCGGCGTTTTACCGATTGGGATGAAGAACGACTCGGTGGCCGGTTGAGCTTTGGCTACCGGATCACCCCCGACTTGTCAATTTCACTTGGCTTGAGTGGTCAAAACGTCAATGTTTCCAACCCGCGCGTGCTTGGTATTCCCCAGCTCGATGCCGTGCTGGGTGACAACGAACTCTACAGCGGAACGCTGTCCTTAAAACACGATACGCGAAACAGCCCCATCCAATCGAGTGAAGGGCACTATTTTGAGTTCAGCTTCGAAGAAGCGTTTGGTGATTTCAACTACGCCAGGTTTGAGCTCGAGTATCGCAAGTATTGGTTGTTGGCCCAGCGCGCCGATGGCAGTGGACGTCAAACGATTTCCTACTCGACTCAAGTGGGTTACAGCGGCGACGAAACACCGATCTTCGAGAACTTCTTTGCGGGCGGTTACGCTACCATCCGCGGGTTCGATTTCCGTGGTGCAGGGCCCGTTGAAAACGGCGTCTCGGTCGGCGGCCGGTTTAAGTTCCTCAACACGGTGGAATACATGTTCCCGATCACCGCCGACGATGCATTCAAGGGTGTCGCGTTTGTCGACTTTGGGACGGTGGAACCTGACGCCGAGCTGCATAAAGACACCTTTCGTGTTTCGCCCGGTGTCGGACTTCGCGTCGCAATCCCGATGCTTGGCCCCGCACCGTTGGCGTTCGACTTCGCGTTTCCGGTCAACCAAGCCGCGACCGACGACGAACAAATGTTTAGCTTCTACATGAGTCTGATTCGGTGATCTCGATCACATCGAGCACGGGACAAACAAGCGGCTGGAGCAGAAAATCTGCTGGGAGGAAGTGAAGTGAAAGGAACCTTTTCCCCTTTGCTTCGTGCTTTCTCTTTCAAGCAGAGCAAATCGTCGTCTTGAGTGACCAGTTGATCATTGGCATCTTCTCGCAAGTCGCGATCGATCTCGTACCAAGCCTCTGTCGCTCGCCGACTTCGTCCCGCGTCAAACCAGTTGGCGTTGGCTACGAAAAGCTGGCTGTGGATCGTTCTTCACAGGAAGGTCAATGGTGAGTCCTGACACTCAGGATTCACCGACGTTGATTTACTTTGCGATGGCTCTTTCAAAGTCGATTGGGTGTGGCAGTCGAGCGCGGGCAAGGACCTTGGATATCCCGTTCTCCTTTCTCAAACTGCTCGGGTAGCTCATAAATGAGGTACGAGTAGCCGATGCGTCCGCTCGGTCGCATGGAACGAAATGGAGAATCCCGATGGGATTCGCTGTACAATTCGTTCACAGACCAAACGTACGTGCCAGCGGCCGGATGGCGCAAATCGTGTTCGGATTGCGCAGGCTTCAACAGACGCAGCGGAAGATCGAGTGGCGAATAGGTGCCGATCAATCGATAATCGAGAGCCTCGTGCTGTTCCAGCCATTGCTGCACGCGCCAATGATCTTCGCCCCATTCGATCGATGGACCCAGCAGCACACGACGACCGTATTTTGGTCCGCCACATAACTCATTGAAATAGGCATGGGGCAGCGGATGGATCCAAACGTTCGCCGCCACTGCCCAGAAAAGGCATGCGGACACGACCAACCTTCCAACTCGATGCCGCCACAAGCCATCCGCTCCAAGCCCACCGAGGATACACAAAAACGGATAGGCGGGCAGCAGGTATCGCAGATAGCGTGTGAACCCCGTCTGACAGCACACCAAAACAACTACATAAGCCGCGAACAGAAACACAATCCATCGATCGGGATGATGAGTCTGACTCGAAGAGGTGCTCTGACGGAAACCGCCTACCAATAGCGCAGCGATTCCTGATCCAACGAGCAGCAGCCAACCAATCGGCTCTTTGACCGCCAGCGCGACGAGATGCCAATACCACCAACCATGATCGGAATGCTCGCCAAAAAGATAAGACGGCTTACCGTTTTCAAAATCAACTCGCTGCAAATCGATCCCGCGAATGATCTCTACCGGAATCGGTGACGGGAAAGGTCCCAACCACTCTTCAACGGTCTGACCCAGCCGGCTGCAATAAGCGACGGAATCGATCCGGTCCATCCCATCTCGGAAGCCAAACATGACGTGGAGTGCAACAAGACAAACGATGATTGCCAAGAACATCTCTGCCAAGCGGAACCGCCACGTGGATCTCGACTCTTCATCAGGTCGCCTTCGTACCCACACGGCGACTTCCAAAACAACAAGCAGCAAAGGCAGAAAAACCCATGTGTACTTGGTCAAAATAGCAGCCGCCACTGCCAAACCTAACAAGGCGGCCGATCCAAAATTTCGATGGCATCGATAGCGAGCATAACCGATGGCCGCGATTAGCCCTCCTGCGGCGCCCCAAATGTCCGGTCCAATGGTAGCGGAATAGTTCATCACCGTTGGTGAGCAGAGCCAAAGCAACATCGCGACGACGGCAGCGCCGATCCCAACTAACTTTGAGGTCCAAACCCCAATCCCAATCACGATGGCGATGGACAGACCAATCGTGATCAAACGACCACCAAACAAGTCCTTCTGAATCCGATGGTTTCCAACATGTTCGGCATAACTGCCGCCTAACGCGAACTCCGGCCTGCGGCCAAGCTCTGCAAAATAGTCGTCATCGATGTTGACCCAATCCGCATCAATCGGCTGGCGAAACAAGGCAATCGGCGCCGTGCAAAGAATCCGCGATGTCGGTGGATTGACGAGATATGCATCGAGCCGACCGGTTTCCCAAAAAAAGAGCCCCGCGCCCAGGTGCGCTCGCTCATCGATATTCGGCCCCGATTGAATCGCCACCGATACAGTCATGTAGGTCCAGAAGAGCAGGACAGCAGCGAGAGGGAAAACGAGTTGGCTACGCAACGGATCTCGTCTCATGAACGGTAGCTGATACCGGCGATATTCGGTAAAAGAACAATGTGCCCAGCAAGAATGATACAACAGCGGCGAAAAGCACGGAAACAACGGAGCTCAGCGAGATCGGACTACCACCGCTTCCAAAACAGCCGCAATGAACAGCGGTATTGGCCCAAAGAGCATATCCTTGAGCGGACGCAAAAGCCATGTATAACGCACCTGTCAACAACAGACTGATACGGTGAGGGGATTCCCCCAACAAGGACATGGCAAGAAGGATCTGAAACGGCGGAAGGCAAATCACAACCAGACCCGCCCAATGGCCCGCGAGAATTTCGTAGCGAAGAAGATGGTCGAGAAATAGGTAGGGCTGCGTTAGGTGAATGAACGCAGAGACCAAGAGTGGAACTGCAAGAAGAACCGCGAGAATCTGTAGCAGCGACGCTACGTCCAATACCTGGGAGAGAATCCTAGAATTATTCATTTTCAATCCAGTCTCGCCAACCGCCACGGTAGATCAAGATATTCTCGAAACCATCTTCGCAAAGTTGATGCGCAACAATGTCCGAGTAGGGACACCCCTCTGACTGACAATACACGACAATAGAACTGTCTCGCAATTGTACCGGTTCACCGAGGATCGCTTCCCGGTCTACATGACTCGCATGCAATGGAATATTCAACGCATTACGAATATGGCCACGTTTGAAACTCTCTGGCATTCGGCAATCAACAAGCACATTGTTGGGCGAGCGATAGGAGACGAACTCGGAGTATGATAGTTCAGGTGCCGCAAGACGTTCGTGCATTGCCAGTATCTCTGATAAGACCTCGAACGACGAAAGAAACCGTCAGAGCGTAGCACATGAAATGAAAACACGAGCATCACAAATATTAGCCCACTCTCGGTAAGGTGTTTCGCCGTGCTGCTTCTATCGGCCAACCGTGCTATCCGAACGAGTATCGTTGAAAGCAAAAAACAGATAACGACGATTGCGAGTACAATCGCATAGCTACTGATCCATGCGATGCTAAACCGATACGAACCCGATGCTGCTTCACCCGCGTCTTCGACGACGATTCCCGTCCCGTCCCATATTGAGGCGAGTTCGGCGTGATGCATAACGACCGGTTCACTGGGGAAATCCTGGATTACAAAGCCCTTCCCCGTAAAACCCTCATAAAGAACCCAATGCCCGAACTTTGTGCGATCCAACTTGTTTCGCACATGCAGAATAACGGGTCGCTTGACGCCCGAAAGTGCCCTAGTTGATAAACTAGAAAACGGATGCGGGGTAAGGTCGTGATCGGATATCGCATTGCAGAGGTCATCGACGGTACTGCCAGACTCGCTGCTCAGGTATCGCTTCCGAACAAGTGTTTCGAACCCTGGTGCGTTCTTTCCGAGCGCCGAAATTGAGGCTCTCACACACAGCAGTCCGCAAATCGGATCTCTAGGTTGAGCGACATGATATTGAACACCGCTCTTGGGCAATCGCATAAAGTCAGAAACGTGTTCAACGGTCGCACCTACAACTGGCACCTCCGTACTGAGCAGTGCCAGAAAGCCAATTTTCATTAACATGTTCATCTAGCAGTCCTTTCCTGACCTTCGCAGGGATCGAACGATAAGGAAGAGGGCACCTGCGATTGCGGCCAGCGCAACAATGGAAAACACTTTTGTCCACTGCGTTTGGACCTCGTAGACAAACTTTGCTGTCGCCGATTGATTTAAGTTTGACCCCTCTGTCATTTGAATCCGGCCGTCTCGCCACTCGCAACTGACTGGAACATCGGACACAGAAATGCGATATCCATCGGGAATTTCGATCAACGGACGAACCGGATAGTCGGCTGGACTATCGCTGAACGACGCATCAAGCAATTGAAAGTCATGGATCAACACGGCCTCGCCACTTCCCAGTGACTCAACCAGGATGTAGTGCTTTGGAACGGTCAATCCATCGACGACGTCCCACTGGAAATCGAACGCAACCGTCCGGTTGATGTTGCTCACGTTGCGCGGCCCCAGCACCAGTCCCTCGTCGTCGTAGGGCAGACTTGCAAATTCACGGTCGATTTTGCTCGGCAGTCCCGGCCGGGTCGACGATTCAAGGACACTCACCCGACGACTCGTCGAATCCAGACGATCGTTCAAGGAGGCTTCGTACATTTCAACTATAGTCTGAAGCGGCTTCGAGGGCGAATAGTCAAAACCAAAGAAGATTCGAGCTGGAAGTAAGTATTCCGGAATCATCAGCAAGTCGGACGCGGTGCGTTCGAGTTTACCGGAAACACTTAGGGACTCGATACTTACCGTATCGATCGGACCGGCGCTTTGCAGGTGAAGTTTTTGGTCGTTAAACAAGTTGGCGTTGACTGCCCTTTGACCGGGAAACTCCATGGACTCCTCATCCCAGATAAGGCCGGTGGTATTCCGTATCCAATAGTCGGTTCCACTGCGGACGACCTCAATCGTGGCGTACGCACGTGGCGGTGTATCGGGTAAACGATAAATCGAACTGACTGAAGTGCCGGTAACATTCCAAGTACGGCAAAAAACCTTGACCTGACAATTCGCAAACCGTTCTGATTCAAGAGTCTCATTCCATGCTGAAAGATCCGCCTCCGCACCACACAAGGAATTCTGGAACCCAACGAGCAGAACGCATGCGCAAAGCACACCGCGGATCAAGGCTGCTGTCACACCGTCACAATCCGCTTTCGAAACCAATAATCGCACACGTAATAAGCACATCGAGTGAGACATCATACATTATTCCGTCGAAAGAACTCTCTTGAGAAAGCCAGGCCGTCGATACCATGTATCCATGATCGAAACAACGGTTACCGACGGCGCGTCGAAAATACTTTAGAGTCGCAGACAAAACTGACCAACTTGGTAAAACTGTGATTTCGTATTGCCATAACTAGACGATGGATTGCGAGCGTTCCGACGCCTGTAGGTGCTACGAACCGCGCTGTTCAGGCCCGCAGCAACGACGCTCGGAAAAGGCCGTGCCAACTCTGCGCTCGCGCAAGTACTTCCATCTCAAAGAGTACTACCATCAAACCATGCGTCACTATTCACAATAGGGATCATCATACGAGACGTCTGCGTTCGAATGGTCGCCACACTCATAATAACTATGATAACATGGATCGTCTTCCATACCGCCTTCCTCACAAAGATCTGGCTCGGGTAGAACGTCGGAGTGATTGCAAACGTAATATTCCATTGAACTACATACCGAATTGTCTTTACATATGACCGCGCGAGTTCCTCTGGAACAGGAGGCTACACCACCACCCACATTGTGCGGAGCGGTATGGCCGGGGGACAATCCATACAAACACAGGGAACCACCGATAAACCAGCTAGCAAGTTTCTTCGACATCTCATCGTACTCCAAAAGAAATTGTGAATGGGCGCGCTAGATGCCCCCATCCCGGAACAAAAGCGACTTCACAAAGACTCGCGAGTCGACGTCAACGCTAACCACAACGACCGAACCGTCCAGTTTAAGAAACTGGGCTAATCCCGGGTGAGCCGATCCCCAGTTGTCTTTGAATCCAACTCCGGGGCGATCGTTAAGAACTCGCAGTCCGGTTCGGCTGGTTCCCGCCGATCCGCCGGTCATGTAGCCTTCGTCAAAGTACCAACTAAAACCGTTTTGGATCAGCGGATCGGTACTCTTTTCACCCGCAAACACCGTATTGGACAATCCATCACTGACGTTGCTGGTCAAGACGATCTCGGGTTGGTTCGGGGCGACAAACGCACTGGCTGCGTAATCCGTCCGGCCCCACGCAAGACCACCAGCGACGTAGGTGCCGTAGGCATCGTCCATGGGTTGACCGGTCATGACGCGGCCCCGCGAGGGGCAAACGTAGGTAGGGCAAACATGATCGACTGCCACCGTCTCGTAGGCAACCGTCTGTTCAAGATAGGGAAGGAGCATAAAGGCCCAAGAACCCGGCTGGGTTGTAATCGGCTGCTTTGGATCACCGATCCCCCACCAAAACGTCCGCTGCAACTCCAAATCAGTGGTCGAGATCGAGATCTGACCCGTTGGAGTCGATGACTGCGCAGCGTCCTCGATGCCTCCGTTGTGTGGGACGACATTGCTATCGGCAAAATGATGGTGGACACCGATCCCGATCTGACGCAAGTGGTTACGACACTGGGTTTGACGCATTGTCTCGCGGGTCCGCTGCACCGCAGGCGTGGCAAGTGCTAACAAGATGCTGATGATGGCCAAGACAACTAATAACTCCAGTAGCGTCCAGGCGCGTCGACTGCAAGTCACCAAACAACAATCTGGCCGCTGCACCTTGGGTTCCATACCGAGCTTCAACTGATTCATTCTCGTTCCCAATGCGTCTTTCCCAGCTGTTGCCACGTCTCTCAGGTCATGAAGCCCAATGGATCACAAACGAGAGCAAATGCGGTGCCCACATCACATCACATCACATCACATCAAAAAAGTCCCGTCCCTTCCCACGGGTTTTTGTTGAATGGGAAGAAAGGAAAAGGAAACACCCTGTTTTCGATCTTCCCGTCGGAAATAATCAGAACCAAGCCGCGACACTCTGTCATGCTGCGCCCACCTCACAACGGTGCGACGCCCTATCGAAGCGTGCGTATTCGCGCGGTCGTTGCCACGCAATCGCACATTCCAGGCTTGCAGATTCCCCCTTGGTCGCTGACACCGTTCGGGAAGGTGGTTCACCCTACCCCCTCACTTATCAGAGGTCGTGCAGTTTAGCGTCGCTCACCCAGAGGGCATTGGTATGGAAACAAGTCGCTCTCATGGATTCTGGCTCCCCTCGCCCCGCGCTCGCGGGGAGAGCCTAAGCGAGGGAGAGGGCTGGTGTTGCTGCATCGAGTGACGACCCTCCCCCTCGCTGCGCTCGACCCCTCCCGCTGCGCGGGCAGGGGTTCTTTGCATAACTCGCTTCTGAACGACCTGACGGGCGCGGATAACGATGTTAGGAATCCGATTCGTTGTATGTCTCGGATTCTTCCTTCAGCTTTTTTCCGTCCCAGCGTCCGGGATGAACGATCACGCGATACTTCAAGGTGAGCGATTCGCCAGCGGGGATCACCAAAGGTTCGTAGGTCAGCAGCGCTGCATTGATGTAGCTCATCACTTTCGAGCGGATGATGTACCAGTAGGTCGGATCTCGCAGATTGTCCTGATGGTTCAGCATCGCCATCCCGAGTTCAACGCCCTCCACTTTTCCGTTGTACTCTGCTGCGATGGACAAGGGCCTTGATCGATCCTCGCTGTACGTTGCCACTTCGTCCGCCGTACACGCTTGCCGGTCTTCGAAGTCGAGCGTGAATCGGCACGAGAGTCCGGCGTACCCACCCCACGGTTGTCCGTTCCCCGTAGTCGAAAAGGGGGTGCGATCGAGTGTGACATCCTTGCCGGCGGCGGTGAACACACATTTCCAGTCCATTTGCAGAAGACCGTTCGGATCGGGCGCCGCGATCTCAATCGTCCGCTGTTCGGTCATGACCAAAACATCGTCGGTACCTTTGTACTGTAAATCCATTCGAATGTTCGCGGAAAAGTCTTCGCGAGTTTCAATCTTTGCCCCCTTCCACAACGTGCGCCCCGCATAGGTCTTGGCTTCACGATCGGCCGGTTCCCAGTAGTTCACTTCGTTGATGTATTTCCATGAAAACCACAAACCATGATGCCAGCGATGATCGGGAGGACTGTTTGCGGTGATCACATGATCGCCGTGTAGCGCAACGGGATGAAAGAAGGGCTTCGGTATCTCGGGGCCATAATGGAATTGCCATACCGGACCGTGATCGCCGACCAGTGCGACCGATTGCCCGTCAGCGGTCTGCCAGCGCAACTTGCCGAGAGTCGCTGACCCAGCGGATGCGACGTCTTCTGCCTCGGCGGGCAGAACCGCGAGGGTTGAGAAAAAAACGAGGATGGGGAACAAGGTCTTGATTGGATACATAAGGGAGCCGATCTTTGATTCAAGCAGGAGTTAGACGTTGCAAACCGCAATCGCATTCTTGAGCGATTCCAGACGCTCGGCGGTTGTCGGATTCTTCTTTGCCGGACTGTATTCGAAGGCGACGTAGCCGTCGTAACCCGTTTCCACAATCGCTCGCATGACCGCGGGATAGTAGATTTCTTGGGTGTCGTCAGGATCATGTCGTCCGGGGTTTCCGGCGACGTGGAAGTGAGCGATCACGTCGATGTTGTCTCGGATCGTGCGAATCAAATCCCCCTCCATGATCTGCATGTGATAGATGTCATGAAGCAGCTTGAAGCGGTCCGAACCTACTTTTTTGCAAAGCTCGGCTCCCCACGCGGTATGGTCGGCCATGTAGCCTGGATGATTGACCTTGCTGTTGAGGAGTTCCATGACCAACGTCACTCCCTTTTGCTCACACAGTGGCATCAGTCGCTTCAGCCCCTCAGCACTGTTGTCGAGCCCCGTTTGATCGTCCATGCCATTTCGATTGCCAGAGAAACAGATCAGACTTGTCACCCCCGCATCGGCGGCGATCGGAATCATCTTTTCGTAGTCCGCCACCAGCGCGTCATGGTACTCGGGTCGATTGAACCCATTTTTAATCCCCATCCCAGGACCACTACCGAGCGAAACGGCAAGCCCATGATCTTGGACGGTTTTCCAATCGTCCGGTTTGACTAAGTCGATCGCTTCAATCCCAAGCGATTTCACGGCGCTGAGGAACTCGTCCATCGGCATCGAGCGACCGAACCCACCGGTCACACTAAACTTGATCTTGCGAGCATCAGCAGGCGTTTGACTTCGGGCAGGCAGGCCAACGGCCGAAGCAACCGCGCCGGCGGCTGCTGCTTTCAAGACGTTTCTTCGTGTTAACATGGCAAGGTGGGTCCTTCGGAAGCGGAGGGTGGAATGTGGAGGGCTCTTAGTCTATCTAAAAATCGGTCAAGGTGTTTCACTCGCACCGTTTTTTCCTCGCCTACCACTCGCCAGCACCATCAAGCCAGCGAAGGTCAACGCGATTCCAACCAGCAGCGGCAGGGTGACCGGTTCCGAAAACAGGATCACGCCAGCCGTTGCGGCCATCGCGACTTGGGACGCATTGATCAGGTTGACCGCGACCACCGGCAACGCTTTGAGCGCGACCGACAACGCCACGAAAGCCGAAAAGTTAAAGACACCGCCAAGCACAAGAAAGACCCACTGATTTGAAGTGATGTCTCCCAAGGATGCGAACTCAATTCGAAGAAACGTTGTCGACCAAAGGGAAATCGCACCGACCACGCCGCTGACCAGCATCGTTGCTGGGGCCGAGATCCCTCCATTGAGGGTTTGCCGCAACACCACGCCGAAGAAGGCGTAGGACAGCCCCGATCCCGCGGCGCAGAGAACACCGCCCCAGACGGGCAACGCCTCGGCTGATTGTGCGGGCGCTTCCGTCGCATCGGGAAGGGACAGCACGATCACCGCGATGATCAACACGACCATGGCCACGATGGTCCTCATCCGCACGGGCTCGCCGAGCAAGATCCGGCCAAACACCGCCCCACCAATGATCAGCACTCCGAGCGTGATCGGGACCGTCGCTGCCAGGCCGATCGACCCGAGGGCAAATTGAAAGGCCCCGTTTCCAATCACTTGCGTCACGAGCGCCGCCGCGGCAAAGCGAGGCAGCATCCGCAAGCTTGTGGCGATCGTTTGCCCCGTCATGCGCATGAACAAGACAAACGGCCCCAGCACAACAATCGTCGGCAGCGCTTTCATTGCCGCGACCAAGAAGGGATCCAGTCCAACGCTTTGTCGAAGCGCAATGTTCGAACAGGTATACAGGATCGCCGCGGCCATACCACTCGCCGTTGCGGCAACCATGCCGACCGGTGCTCGCAGCGAGTCCGTTTCTATCGTCATTCCGGCTGGGTTTCATCCAGAGTACTATCCATCTCATTCCACGAGGTGAGGGACCCGTTTTCACAAAACAGCGAGTCGAAACTATCCTCATCGGCCAAGGTATCATCGATCCGTGTCGTTTGTCCGGTGCCCGTTTGGATTCTCTCAACGACCGCAACGACGACGGTGACGTTGTCTTCACCGCCCGCTTGATTGGTGATACGAATCAACTCGCTGCAAATCGATTCCGGATCATCGCCCTCGGCCACGGTCATGGCCAACAACTCCGCATCGACATGGCGATGCAATCCATCGCTACAGAGGACGACCGCGTCGCCCTCCTGCAAATCGACGGTGTGAACCTCGGCCACCAAGTCTCCTTCGATTTGACCCCCGAGAACATTCCACAACACATTACTCCAACGGCTGGTGGCTTCGTCCTCCGGTTTCATTTCTCCAGCTTCGACCATTTTGCGAGCCAAGGTGTGGTCGGTGGTCAATTGCTGGGCGATCCCCTCGCGAATCAGATAACAGCGACTATCGCCTGCATGCAACACGATCATTCGTGGCAACACGAGATGCGCCATCGTGAGCGTTGTACCCATGCCATGGTGTTCCGTGCGCGATTGGGATACTCGTAAAATCTCGGCATGGGCGCTGCGCAGCAAAGAGACAAGCCCTTGGATCAGACGGGTTTCTGGCACGTCACCCGGCATCGCAACCGGGGCAGGCTCGCGAATCAAATGCCGGGCGAGGTACTCCACAGCCAATTGACTCGCTTTTTCGCCCCCCGCGTGTCCTCCCATCCCGTCTGCCACCAACATCACGTCCGCGGAACCCCTGCCAACAAAGGCTGCATCCGCTGGCGTCTGCAAGCTGGTCGAGAGCACCTGCAGGGCACGGCAGATCTTGCCAATCAGGAACTGATCTTGATTCTGCTCACGAACCCTGCCAACGTCGGTCTGCCCAGCCGTACGAATCCGCAACAAGGAGCGTGGGGCGGGACGATTCGCTTGGCGGTGAGGATGGTCCATTACAAAACCCGTTTTCGTTTTTGGACTCTGGACGTGCATTTGATGGGGAGATGCCCCTTGATGCCGTAGCGTGGATAGGGATGCAACACGCGAATGCAAGAAGGCTGTCGTGGCCCGTCTTGAATATACCGCCTCTGGATTCGCACCGGTAGCCACAGGTCCGTGCTCGGTTTGGACAGGATTCCGAGGAGACAAGCCCAGCAATCAATCTGGTCAACGCTGCCAACGCTCGGTACACTAAAGGCGTCGTCGCACACCGGCGGTCGGGTTAGGGCGGTCGGGTTAGACCTTTCGGAGTCCCTCGCATCGAAACCCGATCGCCGGCGTGTGACAATCGGCTTTTCCCAAGACAGGTCATGGCATTTTCCATCCGGAGGCAGGTTGCGTTTTGACGCAACCTTCGCCGGGATGGTCGTGGCTTTGTTTCCGACTCAGGTCACACGACAAGAACGAGAGCTCAGTGGATTCATCGGATTTCAGCGTTGCTTCCGATGCTGCGAAGGTCAATTTGGTTGACGCCATCGATGGTATCGATGGCGGTGATCAAGAATCGAAAATCGAGCAGTGTCAGCAAATTATTGGGTACAGATTTCGAGACCCTTCTTTACTCCTTTCAGCTTTGACGCACGCTTCGGGCGCGTCTCATCGGCTTGATAGCAACGAACGACTCGAGTTTCTTGGTGATGCCGTCCTCGGCCTGACCGTTTGCCAGTGGTTGTATGAAGAATACCCGGAATACAACGAAGGCGATCTGACGAAGATCAAATCTTACGTCGTCAGCCGCCGAGCGTGTGGAAAGATTGCCTGCAAACTCGGCCTCGATCGCTGCTTGATTGTCGGACGGGGCGTAACGCGAAACCGCAGTTTTCCAAAATCGTTGGTGAGCGATGTTTTTGAATCGGTCGTCGCTGCGATCTACTTGGACGGTGGTAGTGAGGTGGTTTGCGAACGCCTCAAGACATGGCTTGCTGACGAAGTTCGCATCGCGGTCGAAAGCCAAGGATCAAGTAATTACAAGAGTGTGCTTCAGCAATACGCTCAACGCGAACTTGCCAATACACCGGTGTATCGGCTTGTTCGAGAAATTGGCCCCGATCACCGCAAGGCCTTCTTGATCGCTGCGGTGATCGGCGATCGACATTTTGTCGCCGCCTGGGGAAACAATAAAAAGGACGCGGAACAACGTGCCGCGTCCAATGCGTTAGCAGAGCTTCATGATCAACCGATCCCCTATCCCGACGAAGAAGCCGAAGCATAGGCGTTCGTTTTGGGAGTCTCTGCCGCTTCCGCTACATGCCTGGCATCGTCAGCCCTTGGGGCAACCCATAAGCATTAGCCGGTGCAGCAGCACCCGCCGGCTGAACCGGCGTCGTTGCCGCTGCTGGAGCCGTCGGCTGGGTTGGTACCGTCGGGCCGGTCGTGGCTGGCTTGGCTGTCGTGGACCAACTTCCTGAACCCCAATTGGGAGTTCCCGCTACCGTCACGGTGGGCGAACTTGCTGCCGGTTGCATGGTCGCCGTTGCCGGAGCCGAACAACTGCCACCTTCACAGGATCCGGCTGCCGGAGCGGAACTCGGTTGCGTGATTGACGCCATGGCGGGTGCCCAGGGGGTCGAGTCGGGGCGATAGCTGGCCGTTTCCGCTGGCGTTTGTGACGTCGATTGACGAGCCGCTGCGGTGGTCACACTGGTAGCCGGAACCGCGGCATAGCGATTCGGTGCCGATGCCGCGGCAGCTGGTACCGAGGTTGGCGCTTGAGCGATATCGGAAACTCCCTTGCCGCTCGCATCGATCTGCGTCAGCATTTCACGGGCTCGATCGACCGCCCGCCGTACCGCTGCATCACTCGAGGCTTGCGTTTCGTACTTCATCGCCTCGGTGAGGTGATTTCGCGAATCCGCCATTTGCCCCTGGCTGTAGTGCAAATAGGCCATGTTGAAATGGGCGACCGCCGGCTTGTTGTTTTGTTGCAGCACACTCAACGCCCCTTGCTTGTCACCCGCTTCAAAACGGACACTCGCAAGGTTGTTTGCGTAACGCGAAGTTCCCGGAGCCAACTCCAGAGCCTTCCCGAGCATCTGGGAAGCTTGCGCATGATCACCCGTTTTGCTGAGCGTCAAACCGAGATCGTTGTAGAGCGCCGCATCGGTCGGAGTTTCTTTGACCGCTCGCTGGAAATACTCGACCGCCTTGGCGTGGTTCCCTTGTTGGAAATGGAGCCGTGCAACACTCGTCAATGCGGCTGCGTCGTTCGGTTTCTTCTCGAGCGCCTTGGTGTAACTCTCCATCGCCTTAGGAAAATTACCAGTCGATTCCCAAAGCTGGCCATTGGCGACAAACACTTCGGGACTCACTTCGACCGGTTCGTCCGTCAACGTCAACGGATCGGTCTGGGAGAACTCGTCCGCCCCGTCGTCCGTGTCACGTCGAAAAACGCCCGCCACCGCGCTCGTGGTTTTGCCGATGGCGTTCTTGGCCGAGACCCCCACCGCACCGATCGACTTGGTCGCACTGTTGGTGGTCGAAGCGATCGATTCGGTCACCGAGGGATTGGCCGGTGTTTCCGGTTCCGCCGTCAGCGGTGGCCGTGAAAATGGATTCATCGAAGCAAGAGAAAAGCCACTGCTTGAGCATCCTGTGGAAAAGGTGATCGTCGATCCGGCCAGAATCGACAAGAACAGAGCTCGGCGTGTTTTCGTTGAGCGTTTCACGAGAAGGTCTCCCGAAGGAATGCCGTCGGTGCATCGCTCCAAAGACAGGAGGATTTCCGAGACATCAAAGCGTGCGGTTGTACGGAATGATCGTATGGTTCCGATTGTAGGGATCGACCGGATTACCGTCGATTCTTCATTCGAATCCAGCCATTTGTCGAAAAAGGCCTCAGCAAACCAATTCGCCTTCTCCATGGCCACCTACGACCTGCTCGTCGCTATGAATCCCGCACCCGTCGCAACAGTGGCATCAGGTTCCCGTAAAGTGAGAGCATGCCACGTCCGGTCCAGCTCGCGGGGTTGGCGATCAGCATTCGGCCAATCGTGTACGATCCGGGAAGAAAACGCTCGGTTGCCTCGCTTAGCGGCCCAATGCAATCAATCGCCGTCGCATGGCTGGCTCGAATCATTTCCTCGATCAGCAAGGACATCATCAACTGGCCAGGCGAATATTTGGCAAAACGCTGGTCAAAACCCACTTTGAACGAATGGTAAACGGATTTAGCCAACCAACCGATTTCAAAGGCGATCGGCTGATCTTCGAGTTCCAAGAACGCAAGGACCAATTCGCGGTGCGCTGCAAGCTGACGCGCCTGGCTGAGGTAAAAATCAGCCAGGCCCTCTGAATCCTGGATCGCCGTCCCCGATTTTGCCTTCCAACTTTGTTGATCGACCTGCAACACGCGGTCAAACAGCCCTTCAAGATCGGATGCACCCATGTCCGTATGTAGCTTCAGTTCAAGATGACCCTGTTCGGCTAGGCGACGCTGGGAACGTCGCAGGTCTTTTCGAAAGCCTTTTGACCAACACTTTTGCTGTTCGTCAAACCGAGGTTTCAATTCGAGCCACCCGACGTTGAATCGTGACTCACTAACAACCTTACAGCCACTCTTTTCGAGAACGTGCTGTAGCCTTTGCCAACGAAACGTCTCGATCCGTGCTCCATCGAGCCACAGCAGCGACCAAGGCAGCTGCCCGAATCCGCTGGCCAAACATCTCAGGGTTTCTTCCACATCGGCCGATTCATCGAGCAACAAATCGCCGCATTGGGACCAGTCGTTGACTGGCAAACCGGCTGCGGCACCGATTCGCGATAATCGTCGAGAGACCAACGGCAACGCTGCGACCCAACGTCCTTGCCGCTGAACCACCAAGGCGCGAAACTCCGAATTCAAGGCGAAACGTTCGACCCAAAGCACCATCAATTCCGCTCGGCAGGTGGGTGATGCCGTTACGCTGCGGGACCAGAGGTCATCCCAAGCGACCGCGTGCTCGCGCAACGAGGCAAGACCTGAGAGACTGAGAAGCTCTGCGTCGGCCATCTCGACTCCTGGTGGTTACGAGAGCATGAAGGGGTCTGACCCTCTCTTGGTCTGAGCGTATCGGTAGCGATTCCATTGGAAAACAACGAGTTCTTGAGCAATCGAAACGTCGGTCGACAAAGGGTCAGACCCCTTTTCGGATAGGTTCTAAGTCCAATCCTCATCGTCATCGGCTGCGTCTTCTTCCCAATCGTCATCCTCGTCGTCGTCGTCGTCGTCCCAATCGTCGTCGTCATCGTCATCGACTTCTTCCCAATCGTCGTCGACATCCTCCTCGTCGTCGCCTTCTAAATCGTCGTCGACGTCCTCCTCGTCGAGATCTTCTTTATCAAGATCATCCTCGTCATCCTCTTCGTCGAGGTCATCATCGTCGTCGTCGTCCCAGTCGTCGTCATCATCCTCATCGTCATCGACGAGGTCGTCGTCATCATCATCATCATCGCCGTACAACTCATCTTCTTCATCTTCGATTACGGCGCGAGGATCCTCTTGTTGGGGATGTCCCTCGTAGCCTCGAGGGCTCTCTAGGACTGGGTCGACGATCCAGAGATCGGATTGGGGTTCGGAGAGAACCGATGCGACAGCGGTGCTCACGACTGACTCCTTCTTGGATGGAAAACTATCGTTAGGGGACAAATCTTCGGGTGTGGTTTCTGATCGTTCATCGGATGCGGGATCGTTCAGCGTTTCTCGCAGCATCTGCCATTGAATCGGCGGCAACCCCTCGGTGCTGGCCAAGCCAAAAACGTGCAAGAAGTGTTTGGTGGTCCCGTACAAGTACGGTCGGCCTAATTCCTCGCTTCGTCCTGCTATTCGTACTAAATCTCGCTCCATCAACTGCCGCAACAATTCCCCACAAGCGACCCCTCGAATGGCTTCGACGTCGGCTCGAGAAACGTTTTGGCGATAGGCGACTACCGCTAGCGTTTCCATCATCGGCGTTGACAGGCGGACCGCTGGAGGCAAATGTCCAAGCCGAATCAACCAAGGGGACAATGCGACACGGGTCATCATCCGATATCCGCCCGCAATCTGTTCCACCCGAATCGCTCGACCATGACTTTCGTATGATGTATTGAGTTCGCGGACAAGTGTACGAGCCTCAGTCGCATCCGCCAAGTGAGCCAGTTGGGACAGTTTTCTGGGCGATAAAGGCACTTTTGCAAGAAATAAAACCGCTTCAACTCGTTTCCGCTTTTTTTGGGGATCGTCACCTGACGTCGGTTCGGCATCCGCAGGAATGTCCGTTGATGGCTCGTTGTGCCCCGAAAGCACCCCATAGGGTCGCCTCGGCGGCTTGGAACGCCAAGCAGACGTTGAATTCTGCCACCCGAACTGGGACACTTGGGTTGGGCCCATCGCTGTCAGAGAACGACTGCCGATCGGGACAAACGAACCGCTAGGCTTCATCGCGTTGGGCTCTTGTTAGCATCGAAGCTGCTGTTCCGCCTAAATTTAAGTGCAAGCTAAGTTGGATTTTAGGCTTTCTAGTCTCTCTTGGTAATCGAGTACAATCGGGGGATCGATCGAAACGCTTGCTTTCTTTACTTTTTTTTCCGCTTCTTCCTCCTGGCACTCCCTTGTCCACCTCTCCGTCGCCATCTCGAAATACGAAGAATCAGAGAGGGGTGCTGCGACGATGGGTCATCGTTCTCAGTGCCATCTTTGTCTCGATCGTGCTGTTCCTGCTGATTCGCGTGCAGGGTGCCGTCGCCGGCCGTGAGTTTTCGCCAGTGACCTTTGCGATGCGAGAGTTTCGTTTTTACGAAATCCCGCTGATCCACCTTCAAATCACCCCCATTCGCCGGACCCGTGTGACAACGAAGACCGCGACCTACCTTCGCCAAAATTCACTCATCAACGCTCCTACCCAACACGCGGAGATTTGGCATTTGGTCGACCTATCACGTGGTTTTACCGGGCAGACTCCTGCCGACGCCAAAATACTGGTCGATCAATTGACGCTGAAGCACGAGGGTGGCGAGTACTGGCGCCAATGGTGTATCGACCATCCCAAACATGCCAAGCTGTTTTGGCCGCGGATTCAGCGGCTGGCCGGGCGAGAAATGTACTTACTCATGCCACCACTCTTCGAATTGGCTCAAACCGATCAAAGCGCCGAAGCGATGTCGCAGAAGGTCGACGATTCGCTTCGTTTGCAGTACCGCGATCTGATCCTGGATCTGCGAGCTGCCGACCGTGATGAACTGGCCAATGGAATCTTGCTCGAAGCCCGCCAAGATTTCCCAAACGATGTTGAACTGAATAACCTGTGATTTACCTCGACAACAACGCGACCACCGCCATTGACGCGCGCGTCGCCAACGTGATCGCCGAGGTTCTTGCCCTTGGCCCCGCCAACGCTTCAAGCCAGCACGCAATGGGGCGGGCAGCTCAGTTGCATATCGATGAAGCCTTCGATGTGATTTCTCAGGCTGTTGATACAACACTCGATCGACCAGGGGGGCCCCGCTTTCTCTTCACCAGCGGTGGAACTGAATCCAATAACTTAGCGCTCGCCGGCCTTGGCGACCCCCATTCGGCGATCATCCTCAGTCGCATTGAGCACCCCAGCGTTATCTCGGTGGCCGAACAGCTCGCTTCGACCGGGCGTGAGATCCGTTGGATGGAGGTCGATTCCAACGGTGTGGCAAGGATCGACGAATTAGCCGAACAGATCCAATCGTGCCGTTCGCCGTGTGGCTTGGTGTCGCTGATGTCGGCGAACAATGAAACGGGCGTCTTACAACCCATCGAGGAAGCCGCTGTTGTTTGTCGCCGCGCCGGCGTCTTGTTGCACGTGGACGCGACGCAATCGATTGGCAAAGTGCCATTTTCACTGCGACGATTGGATGCGGCGGCGGTGACGTTATCGGCTCACAAATTCCACGGTCCCGTCGGAATCGGCGGCCTGTGGCTCGGTAGCGGTGTTAAATTGCGCCCCCTTTTTCACGGCGGCCCGCAACAACTCGAAACGCGACCCGGTACCGAACCGGTCGCTTTGATTTCGGGGATGGCTGCCGCACTACAACTGGCGGTCGACTCCCTCCGCCAAAATTCCGACTCCATGATGATGCTCCGGGATGAGCTGGAAGGGTCGCTCTTGAGCCTCTTCCCGGATCTGGTCGTCCACGGCGCTTCGGTCGAGCGGTTGCCCAACACCTCGTGCGTCTCTTTTCCCAATGCCGATCGCCAATCGATGTTGATGTCTCTCGACTTTGCCAAGGTTGCTTGCAGCAGCGGGGCGGCATGCAGTAGCGGAAGTAGTCCTCCGAGTCACGTGCTGCAAGCGATGAAATTGTCGTCCAGCTTGGTGCAATCGGCGCTGCGATTCAGCCTCAGTCGATTTTCCCGTCGTGAAGAGATCGTGGATTCTATCGACCGTATCTCTCGATGCTATAAGCATTTAGGAAGAAACAAAGCTGTGGAAAACTAACTATTTTTCCCCTCGTTATTCACTTGGAACTTGGTTAGAATGCGACCGATTCGATCACCCATCGTCCTCGATGATTGACTGTGACAGCTTCCACACTTACGACCGTCCCCGTCACGGGTCGCCTCGACGCCAATAGCGAAGTGGTCGCATTTCCGCTGGAGCGCCCGCTGCTCAAGGCTCGTCGCCGTAGTGCGACCGGCACCGCCAGTCCATTGGTTTTGCCCTATTTTCTTGCCGGTCCAGAGAATCGACTTGCTGCCTATGTGGCTCGTCAGGAAGCTTCCTTGTTCGAATTGGGCAATCCCGTTTTGTTCGTCGGCCCGACCGGAAGTGGAAAGACGTCATTGGCATTGCATTTGGCGGTCCGCTACGCCAATCAGCTGGGATGGACGGATGTCAACAGTGTTGTCCATTGTCCAGCGATCGATTTTGCTCGTCGCTACGCCGATGCCGTCGCCGCCGATGTGCTTGCGTCGCTACGCGAAGAAATCGAACAGGCTCCCGTGCTGATCCTTGATGATTTGCAGTTGATCACGACCAAGCATGCCGCTCAAGATGAACTCGCCCTACGCATTGACGCTCGCGTTGAAGCCCGATTGCCAACCTTGTTGACTTGCCGACGTTTGCCCACCGAGGTTCGAGGTTTGCGACCAAGTCTTGTCAGTCGCTCGATACCCGGTTTAACCGTCCCCATCCACTGCCCTGGACCCTCTACTCGCCCCATTGTGCTTCGTGAATTGGCGATGCAGCATGGTCTCGACCTTGATGCATCGATGTATGGAATGCTTGAGGAGGGCCTCGACAAAACGGCACCGGTTCGAGCTCTTGCTGCTGTGATGAAACAGATCGATTTGTGGTGCCGGATGAAAAACCGACCGCCGTGTTGTGAAGCGGTCGAGGCCGCGATCCAGTCTGTATCGTCTGGTCAGCCCATTTCGATTGCCAAAATTACGAACACCGTAGCCCGACATTTCCGTCATCGAGCCAGTGATTTGCGAAGTAGTTCCCGCAAGCAGCACTGGGTTCGTGCACGGTCGTTGGCCATGCTGCTTGCTCGTCGCTTGACCTCCCTCAGCATGAACGACATTGGCGAGTATTTTGGTGGTCGTGATCACACCACCGTCCTGCATGCGATCCGAAAAACCGATGAGTTGCTGCTCCGCGACGCCGATTTACGTCTAGCCGCTGACGAACTGACCGAAAAGCTGTCTGCTTAGCTGAACAGCGCCACGTTGCTGCGGACACGTTGCAAAGACAACCACGAAGCGCAAGCGAGTGGGTTTTGACATCTGTGATTCGCTCCCTAACGCTTCGTGCTTGTAGGAACCGGAAATTGCCGTTGTCCCGTTAGTCTCCTCGGCGCGTGTTCGTTACACCCTCCTTTGACCCTGCCGCTACTTTTTTTGCTCTTTCTAGCCGTGGATAACCTGTCCGTTCCCTGTCCGCCCTACGTCTGCTCCGTCGTTGACGCCTCCCGCACCGTTCGCTGTCGCTGTTCTTGTCTGTTCGACTTGCTAACGATTCTCCACCCTCAGTCGACCTACGTCCAACACCTTTTCCACTAACTAGCCATCTTGCTAAACCGTGAATGGCTTTCAACTTACAACGTCTTTTTCCGTCTTTTGAACAGCTCCGATGTCTGTATTACGACGACGACGATATTTAAATACTTTATATTCTCTTGACAATGCTCTCTGAATGTTAAATCACTCGACCGTTTCACCACTACACATCAGCGAGCTACGCGGTACAACATGGTCATCGAAAATCTGGAACTGTTTTTGCACCTAGTCGATCGTCCGCCTTTGTCATGAAAATCACTTGCCTTCGCGAATCGCTTACCTCCGCCTTCGCACTTGCCGCCAGCATTGCTCCGACTCGGTCGCCCAAAGAGATTTTGCAGAACGTCAAGGTCACCGCCACGGGAAGTCGGATCACATTGACCGCCACTGATTTGGACGTTGGTATTCGCTTGGAGGTCAGCGAGGGGGTGGAAGTCGAAAACGAAGGGGCCGCGTTGTTGCCGGTTCAGCGGACGATGGCGATTCTTCGCGAGAGCAACGATGAGAAGCTGACGATTGAAAGTGACGACAGCGGGATTCGCGTTACCGGTAGCCGCAGCAAGTATCGATTGCCGGGCAGCAATCCAGACGAATTCCCAAGCGTCGCGGAATTCAACGAAGACAAGTATCACGTCTTGTCGACGCGGTTGTTCCGAGAAATGGTCAAAAGGACGGTGTTCGCTACCGATGCGGAAAGCAGCCGTTACGCACTCGGCGGAGTTTTGCTCGAAATGGAAGGTAGCAGCATCATCGCGGTTGGTACCGACGGTCGGCGATTGGCAAAGATGGAGGGGACCGGGGAACCACAAGGAGGCCATCAAACGAGCGGTGCCAGTACGATCGTGCCGACGCGGGCAATTCAGTTGATGGAACGAGCGCTGAGTGACAAAGATGACACCGTTGATGTGTCGGCCCGAGCAAACGATCTGCTGCTAAGAACGCCTCGAGCGGTGATCTATTCCCGCTTGGTCGAAGGTCGCTATCCCAGTTGGCGACAAGTTTTCCCGCAACGGGAAAAGGCGGTGCAGATCGACATGACGGTGGGACCGTTGTTTGCAGCACTTCGCCAAGCAGCCATTGTGACGGATCACGAGAGTCGTGGCATCGATTTTACCTTTGGGGATGGGACGCTTAAACTCGAGGCCAGTACGGCGGAGATCGGGGAATCGCAAGTCGAATTACCGATCGCCTACGACGGGGAAACGATCACGTTGACGATGGACAATCGTTACGTGGCCGATTTCTGCAAAGTGCTCGACAGTGAATCGAGTTTTGTCATCGAAGTCGAATCGTCTTCAAGCCCAGCGCTGCTAAGCACCGATGACGGCTACAGCTACGTGATCATGCCGATGGCTCGAGACCGCTAGCCCGGATGATTCATTGGAGTGGACCGTCAGCATAAGATTTTAGGGTAGTCGATGTCGCCAGAAATCCGTAACTCAAATGTTCTTAGGGACTTCTGGTGAAGTCCACGACGTCGCTACTCGCAGTTTTAACCTTGACGGTCCAGTAGTCTGTTTTTTCTCAAACGATGCAAGCCGTTGGCCGATCGGAAGCGAACAGGATAGAATCGATCGATCAATCCACCGTAGGCACCCGTTCGAACGAAGGTAACAGCGAAATGGCTCGGCAATCGGACAAGCGCAGACAAGAGCGAGTCGCGTACCAAGGAGCGGATGAGGAAAGGCCTCGTGTACGACGTTTGGGATCGCTGGTCAATCAGTTGATATCACGACGAGGTTACGCTCAGGTCGCGGTGGTCAACGAAATCGAAGCCACCATCGTGGCATCGATTGAAGAGAGCATTCGATCGAGTGTTCGGGTGGGAAATATCCGCCGAGGGGTGTTGGACATTTACGCGACGGATTCGGTCACGTTGCAGGAACTGAATTTTCAAAAACGGTCGATCTTAAAGAAAATCGTCAAACAGCACCCGCAGTCCAAAGTGACGGATTTGAAGTTTCGCATCCAGACGGAGTCGTAACCAGGATCGGGGCATCAACCCGGTGGCCACGCCATTTGACGGCCGCCAAGGAGATGAAAGTGCAAATGAGGCACTTCTTGGCCTCCCTCGTCGCCGCAGTTGACGACGATCCGGTAGCCTTTGGAAAGCCGTTCGGCTTCGGCTACCTTGGTGGCGACCAAAACGCAGCGACCGACAAGTTGTTCGTCCTCATCCGTCAAATCGTCTAAAGAGACAATTTCGCGTTTGGGGATCTCCAGGAACACCTCTCACCGACCCCGCATCGGAAGGGTGAGTGATTGCTTTTCGCGATGGATATTTCCGCTTGTTGTTTCATTTTGAAAACACTGGTGCATCGAGTTGCAGTGATTTACCGTTGTCGGCGCACAAGACTAGCCCGATTTGGTGCTTTGACTCCATTTTTACATTACGTTAGGCAGCGTCGGAGGCCATCAGATCGTAGCCCAGGTCACATGCTCGGCGGCGAAGTGTCGCGACCAGTTTTTCTTTGAAGCGACCGTTGTAGGCATCGGCTCCAATATCCATATACGCTCGGCCTGTCTTGATCATCGTGTACACAATGATTGCCAGTTTCCGAGCGATCGCCGTAATCGCACTTGCGGCACCGTCTCGCCCTCGTAGACGCCGACCGAATGCACCCAAGGCACACTTCGATTGAATCAATGTTTGTGCACACACTCGTAGCGTCTGGGCTACACGATTGCTACTTCGATGTGTTGGGCTCTTGCCCTTCTTCTGCTTCTTCCCACCTGACTTGTTGGCCTCCGGGCACAAGCTCAACCAACTGACGAAGTGTTTTTCAGTCGGAAACGCATCCACGTTGATACCGATCTCCGAGACGATCTGCAGCACCGAGTGGGGCCCCATTCCGTCAATCGTCGTGAGGTCCACACCGAGCATCTCATAGAGTAAACGACGGGTGTCGAACTTCGGTTCGTTGGCGGTCTTGCTTCGCTGTTTTGCTCTCGGTGGTTTGGCCAGTGGTTCGCCGCCCGACCTGTCCTCAAACTGCGACATGTAAACCTCAATCTGATCATCTACTTCAACGATTTTCTTGTGATAGTAACGGTACAAGTCCAAGGCTTGCCGCAGCGAGAACAGATGCTCTTCTCGCCAGTTGCCATGCAACGCAAGGGCAATCGTCGCTTCATCGTTCTTGCACTTTTCATTGCGCAATTTGGCAAGCTTTTCGGGATCACGCTGGCCAGCCAAAATCGCATCGATGATCGACATGCCTGTCACGCCGAGAATGTCGCTGACTACTTCGCTGAGTTTCAGGTTCATTTGTTCCATCGCCTTTTGCATGTGCTGAATATGTTGCGCGGCGCTCTTGACGAGCATCTCTCGCTGCCGCATATAGCTGCGCAAAACGATGATTTGATCTGCAGGTCGAAACGATCCGGTGAGTAATCCGAACGTATGCAACGTCTGAATCCATTGGCAGTCGAGAACATCGGTCTTGCGTCGATACTTTTTGATTTGGCTCGGTTCGACAAGGATGACCTGAAAGCCTCGGGAGTCGAGCAATTCAAACAGCGGAATCCAGTAAACACCGGTAGACTCCATGGCGACGGTTTCAATGCCGCACTGAGCGAGCCAATCGGCAATGGCTTCCAAGTCAGCCGTGAAGGCACCGAAGCTGCGGACGGGGTTTTCGGAGTCACGATCTTTGGGCACCGCAACGAAGTGGACATTCGATGCGATATCGATACCAGCCGCATTGAGATTGACCTGTTTAAGCGATTCGATCGGCGGCGGCGCGTTGTCGACGGGCAATCCGCCGCGCCGAGGCCTTTTGCCAACGGATGGTCTTTGCCGAACGGCGAGCGACTTTTTGTTTCCACTAACGCCAAGCTTGTTTTTGCTTTTCTTACGCGACATAATGAACACTCCTCAGTTCGCTCGCGTTGCAGTCATCCCCTGTGGAGGGCGGCAACAGGCAAGCCGGGGCGAAAAGCACGGATCGGGCGTACTCGACATATTGCTGTTTAGGTTCTCCAACGAGGTCGCATGAGCTTGCGAGGCAAACTCATCAGCCATCAATGCCAACGTCAAGAGTCGAGCAGGGCCAAGATAACCAGCGGGCTCAAAGCACCAATCCGCAGACGGCCTCCGCGACCCGACCCGTGTCTTTTGATTTTGACGCAATGCAACGTCGGCTGCAACAGAAAACTAAGCACCTGTTCCTCCACAGCCACCCCGAAGCGCAGCGTAGTAAGTCTGATAACCATGCGATGGTGACGGAGCGGCGGTGGTCGCCGCTTTCGTCTGCTTGCAAGTCAATCGCCGCCGCCCGCACATCGCTACCGTTCGCCGAATGAAGTTTCAGGCTTCACTTGTAGTGCAACGCGATTTGGTCGATCTCCTGTCCACCCCAGATGACGCGTGCAATGTCGATCGTTTCGGGCGTCACAAAGTAGAGAACGACGTAGTTGCCGAAGCCGTTTACCAGCTTCGCACGAAGCCCATAAGCCTCTGGACGCGTTGTTGGCACGGCACCACCAGCCTCCGGGAACTGACACAGCATTTCGACGGTCGTTTCAATCGCATCAAGAAAACGCAGTGCGGCATCGAGGTTTGACTCGGCAATGCGGCTTGAGTGCCCCGCGATGTCGTCGATGGCAAGCCGCCTGCGATGCGGCGTTCTACGCTCGGGCATTCAACTTCCGTACTTTGACTTCAGGTCTGCCCGTATGCCTTCGATTTCCGTCCTGTCCCATGGTTCACTCGGACCGCTTTGCAAACCTTCGATTGCCAAGGCCTCTACTTCACTCTGACGTTCCGACAGTCGCAAGACGTACTGCGACACGTATTCGTTAACGTCCGCATAGCCACTGTTTCTAGCTCGCTCGGCGATTGCTGACATGATTTGGTCTGGCACATTCACGCTGATCGTTGACATTTTCGGCTCCAAAATTGTTGCTTAGCCATATTCTACACTCTCGGCGGAATTGTTTCAGCCACAGGGCAATTATTGCTATAATCCACGGCGAACCATGCGATGATGACGGAGCGGCGGTGGTCGTCGTTCTCACAGTGGTTGAGTCTCTCGCCGCCGCCCGCATATCGTCGGCCGTTCGCCAAGAATCTTCACTGCACGCACAACGGAAGTAACATGCAATTGCTTTTGGCACCCTTGATCCGACACGTTGTAATTACATCGGTTTTGCTGGCGACCATCGGGCAGAATGGGATGGCCGATGAGAGGGCCGACGTTATCGTCTACGGCTCGACGCCGGGCGGCTTTTGTGCCGCGATTGCCGCCGCGCGCGAGGGAGCTTCGGTCATTCTGCTGGAACCGACAGATCATGTCGGCGGGTTGAACACGGGCGGGCTGAGTCACTGTGACTCGAACCAAATGGTCCGCAGCACGCTGATGGGACTGTTCGACGAGTGGCACACGCGTGTGGTCAAGGACTACACCGATCGCGGCCTCAAGGCTCCGTACAACCCAGCGAAGAAAGACCAGTCACGGTGGACCTTTGAGCCGCATGTCGCGATGCGGGTGACGATGCAGATGCTCGACGAGGCCGGTGTCACGGTGCTGACCGAGCGCTATTTGAAGTCGGTCACGAAAGACGGCCCGCGGATCACGTCGCTGATCACGAAGGACGGCACGTTCACTGCCAGGGTCTTTGTCGACGGCACGTACGAAGGCGACCTGATGGCGGCCGCGGGAGTCGATTGGACGATCGGGCGCGAGGGGCGCGAGGAATACAGTGAGTCGCTGGCCGGCAAGCAGTACCCGAAACAGAAGATGAACATCAGCGGCTTCGACGATGAAGGCAAGCTGCTGCCGCTGGTCACAACCGGTGATGGTGGTGCTGAGGAAGCGGGTGACAAGAACGTCATGACCTACAGTTTCCGGCTTTGTCTAACCGCCGACTCAAAAAATTGCGTACCGATGCCCAAGCCGGCAAACTACGCCCCGGCCCGTTTCGAGATCGTCCGCCGCGCGCTCAGGGCGGGCGAGCAACGTGTTGGCTTCGACCTCTACCCGCTACCCGGCAACAAGCTCGACGGCAACAATTCCATCGGCGGACAGTTCTCAATCGGCTTGATCGGCGGCGGGAACAACTGGCACTCGGCGGACGAATCGGGGCGAAAGAAGATCTGGGAAGCACACAAGCAGTACACTCTTGAGTTCTTCCACTTCCTGACGACCGACCCGGCGGTGCCCGCCGCGATCCGCAACCGTTTCGCGAAGCTCGGCCTGTGCAACGACGAGTTCGCCAGCTACGACCATTTCTCACCGGCGCTCTACGTCCGCGAATCACGGCGTATGAAGGGCCTGTATGTCATCCGCCAGAAGGACATTCTTGAGTCGCCGAAAAAAGACGACCCGATCGCGATTTCGTCTTTCCCGATCGACTCGCACGACTGCCAGCGCATCGCGCTCAACGGCGGCGGTGTGATCAACGAGGGAACGATTTTTCCCGTGAGGAGAATTCCGGGACAGGGATATGCTTACCACGTGCCTTACCGCTCGATCCTGCCGAAACCTGGGCAGTGCGACAACCTGCTCGTGCCAGTCGCACTATCAAGCACGCACGTGGGCATCTCGTCGTTGCGGATCGAAGGCGCGTGGATGGTTATCGGGCAAGGGGCCGGAATTGCCGCGGCGCTGGCTGCCGATCAGGACGTGGCCGTACAGGAATTGAAGTACGAAACACTTCGTGAGCGACTGCTGGCTCAAAAGCAGGTTCTCGAATTGCCGAAAGTTTCCGACCTGCCATCGGCGAACGGATCCATCGCCGCCCGGACGCTACCGGGAATCGTGCTAGACGATTTAGATGCAAAGCTGACCGGCAACTGGTCTCGATCAACGAATTTCAAACCTCACATTGAAGGCGGATACATTTTTTGCGGCGAGAGGGATTCCAAAGAAAAAGGCGACGGAAAATCGTCCGCGACCTTTCGTTTCAATGTGCCAACGTCCGGTGAATACCAATTATTGATGGCCTATTCGGCACACGAGGCACGCGCCAAGAACGTTCCCGTGATTATTACCAGTGGCCACAACAAGAAAGAATTCATCGTAGATCAAACACAGCCGCTGCCCAGGGGGCAACATTTCAGAAGCGTGGGCAATGTACAACTGGAGAGCGGAGTCGAAACAATCATCACGATCAATAACAGGCAAACCATAGGTTTTGTGATCGTTGATGCGCTGCACTTGCTTCCGAAAGACCAATAGACGAACAAACGCATGCACCGGAGCACGCGATCGGTGCGAAATCTAAATCAGCGTCACACGCGCGTGCCCGGTGATCCTGGACGTTGAACTTAATCGAAGTGCTCCGGTGCAGTGCGTGGTGACTGCGAACACGTGGACAATGGGGTGACGCTGAATGGGGCGGCTCCGGTGCAGGCGGTGGTCCCGTCAACGCTGGCACGCTTCCTGCACTTGGGCCATCAGAGCTCGGATAGAAGAATGGGGAACCGGATCGTTTAAACGCAAACTCAATCAACAACCACCCCAACACAACAGTCACTTGACAGCAGCAAACATTTCATAGAAGTGGACGAGGCTACGATAGGTGGGAAAAGCGAATATCCGCAAGCAATAAATCGCACGTCCGTCGGCTCACAAACAGGACGGAATACGAACGGTTTAGCTGGGATGTAGGTATTTGGGCTGCTGTCAAATCGGTTGCGGTTGACTTGTTCCGACCTCCACGTTTGACCTCATTGGTCCGCCTCGGCAAGTTCAATCGACGCGTCAAGTTGCGCAGTCCACAATGCTTCGAGCCGTGTGACCTCATCTGGCATCTGGTCCGCTAAGTTGTTTGCCTCGGCGCGATCGGTTCTTAGGTCGTACAGTTCCCAGGGATCGCCGTTCGCAGCGACCAATTTCCAATCGCCGTCGCGAACCGCTCGGTGGCCGTCGTGCAGCCACCACAAGTATTCCCGATTGATGGTGCGGTCCTCGGCAAACGCTGGCAGCAGGCTTTTCCCTGGCGCCTCGGGGATCGATTGTCCGTCCCAGCTTGCTGGCTTCTCGATTCCAACTGCTTCGAGAATCGTCGGAACGATATCGATGACGTGGGCTGGCGTGTGACGCAGCTGACCCGCGGCCTTGATTCCGGCTGGCCAATGGACAATCAACGGAGTGCTGATGCCACCTTCATGCACCCACGTCTTGTGGCGACGAAACGGCGTGTTGCATGCACTGGAAAAACCAGGGCCAAGGCACAGATACGTTGCCGCGCTGCCGGGTTCGGCACGGGGATCATGGCCTCCATGGCGAACCATGATCTCCGCACTCGCTCCATTATCCGATGCATAGAAGATCAGGGTGTTTTCCAAAGCGTTCATCGATCGCAGCTGCTCAACCACGCGGCCGATCTCTTGATCCATCCGATCCACCATGGCGGCATGAATTGCCATCTTGGTCGCTTGAAAACGCTGCTGGGGTTTCGTCAAGCTCTCCCACGGCAGCGGCCGATTGACTTCGCCCGGCCCCAATTGTTTCATCGCTTCCGGGAACGGATAGGGCGGTCCCAGATCAGGCTCAAGTGCCGACAACGTTGTGTTGAGCAGACTCAATTCTCGTTGCTTGGCAAACCTTTGTTCTCGCATCCTATCCCAGCCGTCAAGATACTTATCTCGGTAGCGAGCGATGTCGTCGGGCATCGCATGCAGTGGGAAGTGTGGCGAGATGAACGCAATGTAATGAAAGAAGGGAGCATCTGTGTGGTTTTGCGAGTGTTCTTTCAAGCACTCGATTGCGTGGTCTGCCGTCGCGGTGGTCGTGTAGAAACTCACTTCGTCCTCGGGGACCTTCACCTTGACGCCATCGACAAGGTTTCCTTGGTTGGAAAAGAAGTTGCCTTGATTCTCAACTCGGAACGAACGGTCGAAGCCCGCATCGAGGACCTTACCGTCGATGTGCCATTTGCCACTGTGATAGTTGCGATAGCCATGCGGGCGCAGGAAATCGGGCAGCAGCCTGGCCCAGGGTTGACGCTTGCCACGGTTTCCGCCACCCAGATCTGGCAGCTTGTCGCGGCGAACTTGCTGGGCGTAATAGCCGGTCATCAGTGCCGCTCGCGTCGGCCAACATCGTGCCGTGTTGTAGAACTGAGTAAAACGCAACCCGCCAGCGGCCAAGGCATCCAGATGCGGTGTCGCGATCTCGCCACCGTAACATCCAACGTCACTAAACCCAGCATCATCTGCAAGGATGAAGACGATGTTCGGTCGACTCGGTGAATCATTGGCAGCAGAGGCTATGGTTGTGCCACCATGAATCACCGCGACTTGAACCGACAAGAACGTCAACCGCAGTACCAAACGATGCCAAGGGATGGTTTTCATGATCAGGAGGGGCCGTTCGTGGGAGGGGAGAGAAAGAAGCCATAGGCTGGGACTCGCTTCAGCGAACACGATTGTAGCTAGTCTGGAAGGAACGTGCGCGATCAGATGAAATCTGATTCGGCATCCGCTACATTGAGAAGCTGACCTTCTCGTTCATTCTGCTCGCTCGCAAACGCTGCTATGATGAAAGTCGTCGTTTACTCGCTGCTGATCGTTTTCCTCTGGCCGGCCGTGTCCCATGCCGATGCGCGAGTCAACGACGACGCGATCCGTTTTTTTGAATCGGAAGTGCGCCCTCTGCTCGCGGATCAGTGTTGGGATTGCCACGGCGAAAAGGACCAAAAAGGAGACCTGCGACTGGACTCGATGTCAGCGATCTTACGTGGAGGCGAAACAGGGCCGGCGCTGGTTGTAGGCAAGCCGGGCGAGAGTCTACTGGTCGAAGCGATCCGCTATGAGTCGTTTGAAATGCCGCCCTCTGGTCCACTGCCGGCGGAACAAGCTGCGATCCTGACGAAGTGGATCTCGATCGGAGCGCCCTGGCCCGATAGTGATCGAACCGTGCAGCCTCGTGAATCGTCCGAGTTGTTTTCGCTTGAAGATCGAGCGTGGTGGGCCTTTCAGGCAGTGCAGGCCCCCGACGTGCCAAACTTCGGAGATTCCGATTGGCCGAGAAACGAGATCGACGGTTTTATTCTCGCCCAGATGCGTTCGGCAGGCCTGAGTCCATCGCCCCAAGCCGACCCAACAACGTTGGTCCGACGCTTGTACTTCGATGTGATCGGCTTGCCTCCTACCCCGGATCAGGTCAGAGCCTTTGTGCGTGACACATCGCCGACCGCGTACGAAGACCTCGTTGATACACTTCTCGATGCACCAGAGCATGGCCAACATGCCGCTCGGAAATGGCTTGATCTGGTTCGCTATGCTGATTCGGATGGCTATCGCGCTGATGGTTACCGGCCGAACGCGTGGCGGTACCGCGACTACGTGATTGCATCCTTCAACGCGGACAAACCCTACGATCGGTTCATCCAGGAACAGATAGCGGGTGACGAGTTGTTTCCGGAGGATCTCGATGCGCAAGTTGCGTTGGGCTATTTGCGTCACTGGGTCTACGAATGGAATATCCGAGACGCATCAGGCCAATGGAACACGATTCTTGATGACATCACCGATACGACGGCGGACGTCTTCATGGGGCTTGGGTTGCAATGCGCTAAGTGCCACAACCACAAGTTTGATCCGCTCCTGCAAAAAGACTATTTCCGGCTCCGAGCCTTCTTTGCTCCGATTCAGCCCAAAGACATCACGTTGGCAACTCGCGATGAAATCAAGAAACACCATGGATTGAAAAAGGCGTGGGAATCCAAGGTCACACCGATCTTAGCGGAAGTCGAAGAATTGGAAGCACCGTATCGGGCGACACTGAGAGACCGAGCGATCAATCGGTTCCCAGAGGACATGCAGCTGATCGCCAGAATGCCCGCCGCAGAGCGGACGCCCTTACAGCAGCAGTTGGCTGATTTGGTCATGCTGCAGGTGGAGGCCGAGTACAAGACACTCGAAAGTGAGATGGAAGCAGACGATAAGGAGCGGCGATTGCAACTGCAACGCGATCTGGAAAAAGCAGATGCGGAAAAGCCAGCGGATCTACCGGTTGCCATGAGCGTGCGTGACGTCGGTCCGGTCGCCCCACCTACGACCCTTCCGAAACGACCTGGTGCCCCTCTGGAACCGGGATTCCCAAGTGTACTGGATCAAAAACCAATGGTGATTCGACCGCTTGGCCAATCGACCGGTCGACGTGCGGCACTGGCTCGGTGGCTGACCGATCCGGCGAACCCACTGACGTCGCGAGTGATGGTCAACCGAATCTGGCAAACTCATTTTGGTCGTGGGCTCGCCGCAAACACCAGCGACTTGGGCCGTTTGGGAGAGGCACCTTCTCATCCCAAATTGCTGGATTGGATCGCCAACCAATTCATCGCTTCGAAGTGGAGTCTCAAGACGCTGCACCGAATGATCTTGACGTCCGCAACGTACCGCCAATCGACTCAGCATCCGCAGCAGCGTGCCTATCAATTGATCGATCCTTCGAATCAATACTATTGGCGATCGGACACACGACGATTATCCGCAGAACAGATTCGCGACGCGATGCTGGTCGTTTCAGACCAATACAGCGATCAAGCCGGCGGTCCGGGCGTGTTGTCGGATCTTCCCAAACGGAGCATTTTTACTCGTGTGATGCGAAACTCGTCCGATGAACTGCTCGGCAGCTTTGACTTGCCACTTTTCTTTTCGAGCACTCCTTCACGAAATACCACCACCACGCCGGTCCAATCGCTACTGATGATCAATAGCGATCTCGTGTTGGGGCACGCTCGGAGATTAGCCGCGGCGGTTTCAATCGATTCGGACGAGTTGTGCAATCGCATTTCACGGGCTTGGTGGCGAGTTTACGGGCGGGCGCCAACGGAGGCGGAAGCGGAACAGGCCCTTCGGTTTGTCCGCTCCCAGACAACGCAGTTGAAAAAGATTCAAGCGGACGCTTCGCCAACGGTGATCGAAACGGCAAAGCTACCTTATCGGGAAGGACAGGCCGTGCAGTTCAAAGTCGATCAACTCGATTTGCAATTGGCGGCTGTGGAAACCGAAAGGATGGATCTGACGGATTTTACCATTGAAATGTTTTTTCAGCTTCGATCGATCGATGACCATGCTGCGGTCCGCACGCTTGCCGCAAAATGGAACGGCAGCTCAAGAAGTCCCGGCTGGGGTTTTGGAGTGACCGGGCACGGATCCAGGCGAAAGCCTCAGACGCTCGTGCTACAAATTGTTGGTGATCGAGGCGATGGAAAGATTTCGGAGCAAGCAATTTTTTCAGATCATCACGTCGAAATGAACAAGCCGTATTACGCTGCGGCGTGTGTGCGATTGGCGAAATCAGGGGAACCGGGTGTTGTGACCTTCCATTTGAAAGATCTGTCCAATGATGATCAACCCCTGCTTACTTTGGAAACGCCACACGATGCCAGGGGTGGGTTTGCTAATCAACAATCCTTTACGATCGGAGGCGTCGACGGCGGAAACCGGAGGGCCTTTGATGGTTTGATTGATGATGTGCGTTTGCTTCCTTCCGCTTTGACGGTGGATCAATTGCTGTACACGGCAGAACGCGACGTCCAGGGAATGATCGGGTATTGGCAGTTTGAAACCGACCCAGGTGTGCTGCGAAACCGTCTCGAGTCTGGACCTGATCTTGAAGCCAAAGGCAACGCGATCATTCAGTTGGATCCTTCCGAAACCGCCCTGGTCGACTTCTGTCATGCACTCTTGAATTCGAATGAGTTTTTGTATGTCCACTAAACCAAGCCGATTGGGTGTGCCCCTCTCCTCGCTTCCGCATACAACGACGCCTCGCACGCGACGTGAATTCTTATCGCACAGCGGTGCCGGATTTGGTGCGGTCGCTTTGGCCGGTTTGATGTCCGATGCTCGCGGCGAAGCCCACTCCGTTCGACCGATCCATGGTTCCGTCCAGGTCCCGAACCCATTGGCAGCAAAAGATCCCCACTTTGCGGCGACGGCCAAACGCGTCATTTTTTTATTCATGGAGGGCGGTCCCAGTCATCTCGACTTGTTTGACCGCAAACCGTTGCTGCAAGCGTTGGCGGGCCAGACGATCCCGGACAGTTTCGGAGCCGTGGTCACCGCCTTTGGCGAAACCAAGTCGCCGCTCTTGGCATCGAAACGGAAGTGGAAACAGCACGGTGAATCGGGGATTTGGGTCTCGGATTGGTTGCCGCAAACGGCGGAGTGTATCGACGATATCGCCGTCATCCGATCTTGTTGGGCCAATGGCATCAATCATTCGGCCGGGGTTTGCCAAATGAACACCTGCTCGATCCTTAGCGGACGTCCCTCGTTGGGTAGTTGGGTGAGTTACGGGCTTGGAAGCGAAAACGAGAACTTACCCGCCTTTGTGGTGATGCAAGACAATGCATCGCAAGTGGTCAATGGGCCTCGCAATTGGGGCGCGGGATTCATGCCAGCGGTCTATCAAGGCACGCGATTGCGAGAAGGCAACCAACCGATTCCTTACTTGAATCCTCCCGAGGGGACCGAGCAGAGCCAACAGCTTGCCAAGCTTGGTTTCCTCAATCGGCTCAATCGCAACTTCGCAAACCAACATCCTGAGCAAACCGAATTGGAGGCACGGATTGCCAGCTACGAGTTGGCTTTTCGTATGCAGTCCGAAGCACCCGATTTGATTGATCTGTCGAGGGAGTCAGCGGCTACAAAGAAACTGTATGGCATTGGAACGCGCGAGACCGATTCGTTTGGGCGTTTATGTTTATTGGCTCGCCGAATGGCCGAACAAGACGTACGATTCATTCAGCTCTATCATGGGGCCGGCAGCAAATGGGATTCGCATGCCGATATCGAACGCAACCACAGCAACCTATGTCGGGCGATGGATTTGCCGGTCTCCGCGCTATTGAAGGATCTCAAGCAGCGTGGAATGTTGGACGAGACTTTGGTCGTATGGGGCGGCGAATTTGGGCGGACGCCCATGTCCGAACGAGGGAACGGTCGCGATCACAACCCCAGCGGGTTTACGATGTGGATGGCAGGAGGAGGCGTTCAAGGAGGCCAAACGATCGGAGAAACCGATGATTTGGGGCTGCATGCCGTCTCGGATCGGCTTCATGTACACGATCTGCACGCAACGATCTTGCACTTGCTTGGGCTCGGTAATATGGAGTTGACTTACATCCACAAGGGCCGTCCTGAACGCCCAACGGTCAACGAAGGCTCTTTTTTCGAGGGCTTGGTGTGACGTAAACGAGGTGGCGGAACTGTCCGTGGAGTGGTGAGCCGGATACAAAGACCTTGCCCCTTGGCACAACGAAATGACTCAATCCCTGATCCAAGACTTACTGATCATCTTGACCGCTGGTCTGCTGGCGGGATTGGTTTGTCGTTGGCTGCGAACGTCCGTCTTGATTGGTTACTTGGTCGTCGGTGCGGTTGTGGGTCGCGGCGCATTCGGATGGGTCCTGGACGAGCAGCATCAATTGGAACACTTTGCGGAAGCCGGGGTGTTTCTGCTGCTGTTTTCGATCGGGTTGGAGTTCTCGCTTGATGATCTGAAACGACTCGGTCGAAATCTGTTGATCGGTGGCGTTGTCCAGATGTGCTTGGTGGCAGGACCGGTGGTTTTGGTGCTGCGGTGGATGCTGATGAGTTGGCAATCCTCGCTCTTGATTGGATCGGCAGTCGCTTTTAGTTCCACGGTCCTCGTCTTTAAGGCGCTTTCGGAATGGGGGCAATCTCAGACTCCGCATGGTCGGCGCGCAATCGGGATTCTGCTCTTTCAAGATGCGGCGCTGGTGCCACTGTTGCTGTTGGTCCCTTTGCTGACGGGCGAAGCCGGACAGACGATTGGTGTCAGGGAATATTTGATTCTCACTTTGACCTCATTGTTTTTCGTCTTCGGCGTCTTCGTCCTGCGAATGTTATTGTCGAAGTGGTTGATTCCCCTCTTTTCGGGTTATCGA
The DNA here is from genome assembly GCF_007860135.1 of Novipirellula artificiosorum. Classification (NCBI taxonomy): domain Bacteria; kingdom Pseudomonadati; phylum Planctomycetota; class Planctomycetia; order Pirellulales; family Pirellulaceae; genus Novipirellula; species Novipirellula artificiosorum. The sequence goes on along the minus strand of NZ_SJPV01000002.1, from coordinate 513,461 downwards.
AGCCCCGAATTGGTGATCCTGTTCACGATTGTGTCACTTGGCGGCGTAACGTTGGCGGCCTATCGGGTTGGCTTGCCGCCGGCGGTCGGTGCCTTTGCCGCAGGCCTTATTTTCAACGGCAACCGGTGGACGAAACAAATCGATGCACTCGTGCTGCCCTTTCGAGAGACTTTTGCTGCTGTCTTCTTTGTCGGGCTTGGACTCATTTTTCGTCCGCATTTGTTTTGGGAGCAACCACTGCAGATGGGGGCCTTTTTCGTGGGGATCCTCTTGGTCAAAGCCGTGGCCGGTGCAATTGCCTTAAGGTTGACGGGGTTGTCGTGGCGGCGATCAGTGGGGATGGGAATGGGTTTAGCACATGTGGGCGAATTTGCCTTTGTGCTGGTTTTGCTTGGAGTGGAATCGGGGGTTCTCAATGAGACCGACTATCAACGTGTTGTCACGATCGCGATCGGATCGCTGGTGTTGACTCCACCGTTGATGAAATGGGGATTGAGGTGGGGACAAGGCGAACCCTATGGCGAAGAGACGATCACCGTCGCCTCGGCAGCGAGCGAACAAAGTGATCGTGCGACCGTGATTGGAGCGGGGCCGATCGGCAGGCGTGTGGCATCTCAGTTAGAGACGATGGGAAAAGACGTTTGCTTGATCGACTTGAGTCCCCTCAATTTGCATCGGTTCGCTCAAGAGGGATTTCGCACGGTCGCTGGGGATGCGACGGATCTCGAAATTTTGCGACTCGCCGGCGTCGGTGATTCTGTTTTGGTGGTGGTTTGTGTTGCCAAAGACGAAGCCGCGATCCGCGTGGTGCGAGCGATTCGAAAACTGAATCGACACTGTACAACGATCGTCCGTTGCCGCTACCAATCGACGTCTGAAAAAATGCGCCGGGCCGGGGCCAATCACATCATTAGTGAAGAAACCGAAGCCGCGATGGCACTGCTCCGGGCGCTTGGCAGCGTTCGACATTGAAGCAGCGCAAGCCCGGACTATTCGTTGGAGTGGTAGGCTTTAGCCGATTGCGTGCTGGGTCCTTGCTGGATCGGGCTAGATCCAACGAAAATGGCGACACACTCTGTCAAGCATGTCGCCATCGGGTCAATCACGTGTTTGAGAGGACAAACTAATCGAGGAAGCCGACGAGGTCTTGGCTGCGGCTGGGCTGTTGCAGTTTTCGAACCGCCTTGGCTTCAATTTGCCGAATCCGCTCTCGAGTCACCTTAAAGATGTGGCCAACTTCTTCGAGCGTGTAGCTGTATCCATCGCCAAGTCCATACCGCAATTTGATGATTTCACGTTCGCGGTAAGAGAGTGACTTCAGCACATTGGTGATTCGGTCGCGAAGCATTTCCTGAGTCGCACCAATTTGGGGGCTCTCGGCTGCTCCATCTGGCAGCAAATCGCCAAACTGACTGTCTTCGCTGTTGCCAACGGGACGATCGAGCGAGATTGGGAAACGACTCATCGTCAACACGCGGCGTGCTTCTTCGACGGTTACGTCGGCGCGGCGAGCGGTTTCTTCAATCGTCGGCTCGCGACCGAGTTCTTGCAACAATTGACGAGCCACGTTGCGAACACGGCTCATCGTTTCGACCATGTGAACGGGAATTCGAATGGTCCGGCTCTGATCGGCAACGGCACGCGTGATCGCTTGGCGAATCCACCATGTTGCATAGGTGCAGAATTTAAAGCCACGGCGGTACTCAAACTTGTCAACCGCTCGCATCAAGCCGGCGTTGCCTTCTTGAATCAGATCCAAGAAGGACAACCCGCGGTTGCGATACTTTTTGGCGATGGAAACGACCAAACGCAGGTTGCCTTCACTCAGTTCACGTTTCGCTTGTTGGTACTCGGCATAAACTTTGTTGAGCATCACGACGCGATTGCGAAGCGACGTTGGCGTTTCTTGGCATGCGGTCAGGATTTGGCGGCGTTCGTGAAGCAACCGTTCGCGGACTTCACGACCATGCTTGGTTCGTTTTTGATCGGAGACAAGCAGGTCGATTTCGTTTAAGCGAAGCGAAAATTTTTCGAGCAAGTCAATGCGTGTTTCGATTCGCTGGGTTCGCAAGCCGAGTTCTTCGATCAACCGCACCGCTCGGCGCCGCCGTCGGGCGAGCGCTCGCCACGCTTCGGCACGCCGTCGTTGAGACGCGCTTTTGCTCAACGCGACCTTCCAATCGTGGCGGTTGCGGCGCAGCAAGGTTTGAAGTGTCCGCAGGTTGTGTGGCAAACGACCGACAATCTGTTCTTTCTCGAGGCAATCGGTCACCGAAACCTGAACGGTTCGGTCGAACGGCAATTGGCCTCGGTAAACCTTCTTGAGCGTCTTGTAAGCTTCGACGAGGACGTAGTGGTTTTCCAACAGCTTGGTGCGGAATCGGCGCCGCGTTTCTTCGATGCGTTTGGCCAATTCAATCTCCTGCTTCCGTGTCAGCAGGGGGATTTCGCCCATCTGGGTCAAGTACATTCGGACCGGATCGTCGGACCATGTTTCGGCTTCATCACCAGCGAGCAACTCATCGGGGCTATCAAGTTGGACCTCGCCATCGGCAGCCGAAGCCATTGCGACGGCGGCATCGTTGTCGTCGTTGTCTTCAACGGGCAGTTTGCGAAAACCGCCTGTCACGGCCTCCGTGCTTTGGACGGCAACGTCATCAAATTCGTCCAATAATGTATCGAACAACGTGGAACTCCTGGCGGACTGGTTTGGGTCTTAAATAAATAATGCAGCGAAAGTGAAAACGTCAAACAAAAATCAAACGGTGTAATGATCGTGTTGGCTCACTAACTCTACACCATGGCGAAACTCATTCTCGGTAGTGCAGTCTAATTGGAAAGAGTTTCTACATGGGCGGATTATTTGTGTTGGTGGTAGATTACGCCCTACAAGGCAGCCATACCGGTCGCACCGATGATTTGATTGCGAGAAAGCACCAACTGTGAACCAACACACTGGTGATGCCGTAATCAAGAGTTTCCCCCGGTCCGAACGATGCGGAAGCCTTGGTAGAATGTTCACCTACGGGCTCTGACTTGCCATCGTGGCAGCATTCGGCAAAATGACCACTCTTGGTTGTGAGGCCCGAATCCTTCGGTTCACGAATCGCGAACGAAACAGTTCGCTGTTGGTGCCGCGGGTCATCAGGCGAGATGTCCGGCTCAGGGGGTCGAAACGATGAAAAAAGCCTCGAAACTTCAAACGAATTCTCGAAGCAGATTCCCCGATTTCCTACCCGACTGGCGGGAGCGGCATTGGGTTGGCGGTGGCGCCGTTTGCACAGATTGATTCTAGTCACCCGCCCACTTTGGTCCACCCACTTCCTCTTCAAAACTTCATCATTTGATTCCAATGTACCAACTTCCCTGTCCCCACTGCGATGCTGTCCTTGATGTCTCTCCCTCTCGAGCGGGTGAGCAGCGGACCTGTCCATCATGCCACCAATCGGTACAGATCCCCAAGCTCGGAGAGCTGAGGCAATTGCCCGAGGTCAACACCGACGCGGCCGACGTTGGCATCGCCACGCACTATGACGAAACCGGATTGGCACCCCGGATGGGAATGGTGGTTTTGGGGCTGATCGCGACCGCAGCGTTGTTGACCGCCGGATACTGCGGCATTCGCTGGGCTTTGGTCGACGTTCCCTACTCAACCGAAACGCATTTAGCGGAGGTTCACGAAAAGTACCCGAAGCTGAAAGCGGCTGAGCTGATTCGCGAATATGAACAAATGGAAGACCTCGGACTCGATCTTCCCAACCCCTATCCCTACAAGTTGCAGGAGCTGGAAAAGAGGGGCTGGGGGCGAAATGCGGCGATCGCTGCGGCGATCTCTTTTTTTTCTACCCTCGGCGCGTTTTTTCTGGGTACGTCTGGACGATCACGCCCCAAAGACGCTTAGAAGACACTTGGGCGACTAGACATCCCCCCCGCTGGAGTCTCTATTTCTTGCGGCGTAGGATGTAGACCACATCTTCCGTCGTCGCATCCACATCAATCGGGTCGGTCATGTCGTAACCAAAGTCATACGTGGCGATCGCTTCCCAACACTCGGCGGAGGCAATCAAGCGGTTCATTTGCTTGGGTGTGTAGCTCCTCAGCACCAACTCATCAACAATCCGGACGCTGCCGGTCGGTCGGTGGACGTCAAAGCGAATCCCAAAACGCTCCAGACGAGTCTTTGTGTTGCGGTCCTCGGTCCACATATGGGTGTTGATGGAAAGATGACCGCGACGGGCTGACCATGATTCGGTTTCGCTCGGCTCGACTGCGGTGGGCGTCAAATGGACACCCAGCAAGTAAAGTCCGCCGGGTCGGACGACTTTGCCTAAGCATTGCAAGTGACCGCGAGCTTCCCGTTCGCTGCAAAGATGCCGAAAGCTGTTAATCGTATTGAAGGCCAAGTCG
>NZ_SJPV01000002.1:0-208954 GCF_007860135.1 Novipirellula artificiosorum | reverse complement strand
GTCGGTGACGCAGACCAACAAGCGCTTGACGATTACGAAGCTGCGCTCGCCGAGGCGGACGCGATGGCTGCCGGGGACCCTGACTTTGAGCGGTAGGTAGCCCCTTCTCGGCGAAGGCCAGAAACGAATAACCGTATGTTGCACTCGCTCTTTTTTGGGTCTTGCGATGTGACGGGGCTTTCCTAGCCCAGGGCGTGCCGTGCGTCCCTGGGATTTTTTTGTTTAGCGGATTTTCGCCCTTTCCGATTGACCGGGATTGGCGATCGGAACCTTTCGATGCCTAGCCCGCATGATTCACGTAGGCTGGCAACAAGGTCGCACGTGCTGCCGGAGCGGCGTCAATGCCCTTTTGTCATGCGCAGTGTGCGAGTGGAGATGACGAGCCATTTGCGACCGAAGTTCCGGCACAGCAAGCATTGACTTGATCCGGCCTACATCGGTCATGAATCATCCGGGCTAGCACCGTTGCTACAATGATGCTTATCGTTTCGTTGTGACCCAGATGTTCCGGTAACGCACAGGATTTCCGTGATCCTGCAAAAAGATCGGCCCCTTCTCTGGGCCCGCCTTGTTTGGGGCCGCTGTCGTGTGATGAGGCAACTCAAGATCCTGATGGATGACCACGCCGTTGTGCAGAACGGTCATGTTGGGATGCTTGACCAATTCGCCTTCGTTGTTGTACTCCGCAGCTGTAAAGTCGATATCGTAGGTTTGCCATACGAGCGGTGGGTAGCACAGATTCTGGTTTGGCTTCGATATTTTGTAGATGCCACCGCACTCGTTGTCCTCGCCTTCAAGGCCGAAAGAGTCGAGCATTTGCACTTCGTAACGCCCCTGCAAGTAAATGCCACTGTTGCCACGTGCCTGACCTCGAGCTTCGGGCATGTAAGGCAAGCGAAACTCCACATGCACGGAGTGGCTGCCAAACTTTTCCTTGCTTGATGTGCCCGATTTCCCCTTTTCCCGTGGAGCAAACGCAAGCAGTTTGCCATCCATCACGGCGTGATCCCATTGATCCGTTGTCGTCCCATCAAACAGAACCTTTGCATTCTGAGGCGGCTGCTTACCAAGCGTTTCGCTTCTGCGTTCGACTCTCTTCAGCTTTCCGATTGCCTCGCCATTCTCAACGATCGTGATCACGCCATCTTTCAGGATTCCGATTCCCTCCTCCGACTCGAACACGATCGATCCGTCGTCCTTGATCGACGCTTCGGTGGAGGAGTGCTTATTGCCATTCCAGCCGTCACCCGGAAGTCCACCAACATACAAGGTGGCAGCGAATTGGCCTTTGCCGAGTGCGACGACCTGTGCGCCGCACGTCGATTCGCCCTCGATGTCAACGTTGCCAACGTACTCTCCTTGTTTTAAGAAATCAGGGTCCTGTTCACCCGCCTCTGCAGGGTCCGTCCACACCCTTTTGGGGGCATCTTGTGCATGAGTGGCAGTAGGGCAGCAAGCGGCAAGCAGGCTCGCAACCGCGAGGAAGCGAAGTGTTCGGAATCGCATGATAAAGATCCAAAAAGTGATCAGGGTGAGTGAACAGGTGCCGCGGTCGGTTGACCCCGGCACCCTTAGGAACGGCACATTCTACCCGAGTAAGAGATCGTACGGTTATCCCGAGCTGAAACCCGGAGGTAATCGCAGCGCTGGACCGCATCGAACACAATAAAGAGAGTGGTCTCCCTTTCGTAAACACGTTTAGCTGCTCCTCTATGTCTCCCCCGTTTTTTTCGGGGGAGAAGGGCCGGGGATGAGGGAGCCAGCATTCATGGGCGATCCTTGTCCAGATCCCAGTGACGACAACAAAGGTAACGATCCGGTGGCTCCTCCAAAACAACAACTCCAAATTCTTTTCAGAATCACTCATTGGGGTGTGGTGTTCGCCGAGAAGCGTCAAAGAAAAACGCCCACACGGACGGCAACACACCAATCAGGATGGTATAACCGTGTGAACGAAGACCATCAAACATTAGAGCCCCCCTTCCATGAGACTTCCACTAACGATCGCGTTCCTTGCATTTGCATACGGGTCGCCTCTTTTGGGGGCGGACCAGACGACGGATTGGATGCCCCCCAATGTTCTGCTGATCTATTCGGATGATCAAGGAACCTTCGACCTGAACTGCTACGGATCCCAAGACCTTGAAACTCCAAACTTAGACAATCTTGCCAAACGCGGAGTTCGGTTTACGAACATGTACTCACCGTCCGCCATCTGTTCGGCATCGCGTGCAGGGCTCCTCACCGGCCGATTTCCCGTTCGGGCCGGTGTGCCGGGAAACGTCTCGTCGCAAGAGGGTGTTGCGGGTATGAGTCCGTCAGAAGTCACGATTGCCGAGCAGCTGAAAGCTGCGGGCTACGTCACCGGCCATGTTGGAAAATGGCATCTCGGCTATACGAAAGAAACGATGCCCAACGCCCAGGGTTTTGATACGTCGTTTGGCCATATGGGCGGCTGTATCGACAACTACTCTCACTACTTTTATTGGCAGGGCCCCAATCGTCACGACCTTTGGCGAAACGCGGAAATGACGTGGGAAGACGGAGCTTATTTTCCGGACTTGATGGTTCGGGAATGTAAGAGCTTCATGGAAACGAATCGAGACAAACCGTTCTTTCTCTATTGGGCACTGAACATCCCACACTACCCGATGCAGGGCGAGAACCGGTGGCGTCAGCATTATCGGCATCTCGAGTCTCCTCGCAGACAATACGCCGAATTGGTTTCGACGATGGATGAGAAGATTGGCTTGGTGCTCGATCACCTCGAGGAGCTTGGGCTGACGGACAAAACCTTGGTGGTCTTTCAGTCTGACCATGGGCACTCGACCGAAGAGCGGGCCTTTTTCGGTGGCGGAAATGCAGGTGATTTGCGAGGTGCCAAAGGTTGCCTGTTCGAGGGTGGCATTCGTGTCCCCTCAATCGCCTCGTTGCCCGGCGTGATTCCAGCCAATCAAGTTCGGGAGCAGCTGGCTTGTGGGATCGATTGGTTTCCAACGGTTAGCGAGCTGTGTGGCGTTGAATCCTTCCGCAAGCCACTCGACGGAAAAAGTCTGGTGAATGTGTTGCATGATCGGGACGTTGCGACCCCTCATGATTTTCTCTATTGGCACTTGGGTGGCGGAAAGAGGCCACAATGGGCGATCCGTGACGGAAACTGGAAGCTCCTGGGTAACCCAACCGATCGAAGCAATAAGGCCGAGGTTGAGACGACGAAGGACGGATTGTTTCTCGTGGATCTCGGCAACAACGAGGAGGAAAGGACCAACGTGGCAAACGGAAACACGGAAATCATCGAACGGTTGCAAAGGCGACGCTCCGAAATCCTCAAAAGTCTCTCCGACAATCCCTAACCCACTCCTTGACGCATCCTGTTTTCAACCTCTTAAGGTAATCAGATGAAGCTTGATAATCGCATGGCCCTGATCGTCGCTTGGATCTGCATCGGCGCGGCGGTCTCTGTTGCGGCGCGGCCGAATATCTTGATCGCGATAGCCGACGATCAGTCGTATCCGCATGCGTCCGCCTACGGCACGGCGGCGATTCAGACTCCGGCGTTTGATCAAGTTGCAAAGTCAGGGATCCTGTTTCGCAATGCCTTCACTCCCGCCCCGGGATGCAGTCCGATGCGGGCAGCGTTTTTGACGGGCCGCGAAATCTGGCAAATTCGTGAGGCGGGAACGCACGCGAGCTACTTCCCGCCCGACCTTCCCGTGTTCACCGATCAATTGTCTGACCACGGCTATCATGTCGGAATGACCGGCAAAGGATGGAGCCCAGGTTCGGCGAGGGGTTGGCCACACAATCCGGCTGGAAAGGCGTACAGCGATCGAAAAATGGAGACTCCCACGGGAATCAGGAACACCGATTATGCCGCGAACTTTTCCGACTTCTTGAAGGAACGCCCGTCGGGCCAACCTTTCTGTTTTTGGTTTGGATGTAGCGAACCCCATCGAGACTATGACCGAGGCATCGGGAAAAGAAATGGCATTGACCCCGATCAAATCGAGCTGCCCGGATTCTTGCCCGATAGTGATGAAGTTCGCTCGGACGTTGCCGACTACATGTTTGAAATCGAGTGGTTCGACTCGCATTTGCAGCGAATGCTCGACGAGTTGCAACGGGCTGGCGAACTCGACAACACGCTGGTGATCGTGACCAGCGACAACGGGATGCCGTTCCCTCGTGCCAAAGCAAACCTATACGAATACGGCATTCACATGCCACTTGCGATCAGCTGGCCCGCGATGATTCCCGCCGGGCAGGACAATGACGACCTCGTCAGCCTCATCGATGTCACCCAGACGATTTTTCATGCCGCAGAAGTCGCGCCCAAGCAGGCGGATCAAATGCCGGGACGCAGTCTGCTCGGTCACTATTCGAATCTCTCCGACGAGATAGCTTCGCCGCGCGACGGGGTTTTCAGCGGGCGAGAGCGACATTCATCCTCTCGCTTTCGTTCGCTTGGCTATCCCTGTCGTTGCATCCGGACCAAGACGCATTTGTACATTCGGAATTTCACGCCCGAACGCTGGCCAGCGGGCGCAGCACAGAAGTTTGACAAGGCAAAATATGATGGCGATGGCAACTTGATCCAAAGTCAGCTGGGAGACGCACTCGGCGGTTTCCACGACATCGACAATGGACCAACGTTACAATGGATGATTGCCAACCGGGACCAAACGAACGTCGCTCAACTGTTGGCCGCAGCCGTGGACCTTAGACCGAGCGAGGAGCTGTACGACATCCAACGCGATCCCGCCTGCCTCGAAAACCTCTCTGAGGAACCATCTGCAAAGGAGATCAAAGCCGATTTGGCAAGTCGTTTAACCGAATACCTGACGCAAACCGGAGATCTACGACAAACCGATCCCAAAGCAGCCAACGTTTGGGAAACCTATCCGCGACTCAGTTCGCTGCGGTGGTTTCCGATTCCCGATTGGGCAAGGGATCACCCTGATCTCGTCCCGCAACAAGATTGGTTGGAAAAACGCCGACCTCGTTAGAACCCGTTAGACCTTTTTGTGAATCGACCAAGCGTGTTTCTTGGATCTCCGAGCCGTTACGCCAACCGCCAACAGGATGTGCTATGCGTCGTACCATCATTTTCCTCGTTCTATTGATGCTCTTCGGTGGTCGAGCCATTGCCGCCGACTACCCGATTCAACCGGTGCCGTTTACAGCGGTTGACGTGGGCCCTGGTTTCTGGCAGTCGCGAATGGAAACGAATTCTCGGGTTACGGTGCCCTATTGCTTTGAACGCTGCGAGCAGACGGGTCGGATCCGCAACTTTGTGGCAGCAGCCAACAAAGACCCAGAAGGCTTCGAGGGCATTTTCTTCAACGATTCCGATGTATTCAAGATCGTCGAGGGCGCTTCCTACACGCTGGCACTCAAGTTCGATCCGAAGCTGGACAAGTACTTGGACGATTTGATTGCGAAGTTTGCAGCAGCTCAAGAGCCGGACGGCTACCTCTACACCGCCAAGACGTCTCAGTCGCGCGGACGCTACGGACAAGACCCGCGATGGACGGGATTGGACCACAGTCATGAGCTGTACAATGTCGGTCACATGTACGAAGCAGCGGTGGCCCATTTCCAAGCAACCGGCAAACGAAACTTTCTCGATCTTGCCGTCAAGAACGCGGACCTAATCGATGAGGTGTTTGGCCCCGAGCCGGGTCAAAGAACGGATGTGCCGGGTCACGAGGAAATCGAAATTGGGTTGGTTCGTCTCGCTCGAGCGACAGGGGAACCGAAATACCTCGACTTGGCCAAGTTCTTCGTCGACATGCGCGGCAATGAAGACAAACGCGAGAAACTTTACGGACAATACGCCCAGGACCATGCCCGAGTCGTCAGCCAGTCGGAGGCGGTCGGCCATGCCGTTCGCGGTGGCTACTTCTACGCCGGTGTGGCTGACGTTGCGGCAATGACGGGCGAATCCGAATACATCGACGCGATCGATCGCATCTGGAACGACGTGGTCGGCCGCAAGCTCTACTTGATCGGTAGCGTTGGCCAACAGGGAGCGGGCGAAGGCTACGCGGGCGCTTACAAGTTGACGAATTTGAAGGCCTACAATGAAACCTGTGCAGCAATCGCTCTGGCCATGTGGAATCATCGAATGTTTCTACTGCATGGTGACGCCAAGTATGCCGATGTGCTCGAACGAATCGTCTACAACGGCTTTCTGTCGGGTGTGTCGCTCAGCGGAGATCAGTTCTTCTATCCCAATCCCCTTGAATGCGACATGCGTTTTCGCTTCAACCAAGGTGACTTACAACGGAGTCCCTGGTTCAATTGCTCATGCTGTCCGAGCAACGTGGTGCGATTTCTGCCGTCGATTCCTGGCTACGCTTATGCGGTCCGCGATGACGATTTGTATGTGAATCTGTTTCTCGCCGGAAAGGCGACCGCCGACTTGGCGTCGGGTTCCGTCGAATTGGTGCAACAGACCGACTACCCGTGGAGCGGCAAAATTCGCATGACCGTCTCTCCCGAAAGCACGCAACGGTTTGGCTTGCGATTGCGGATACCGGGTTGGGTGCGCGGCGAGGTGCTGCCGAGTGACCTTTATCGCTATGAAGATGTAACGCCGGCCGATTGGAAACTGCGCGTCAATGGCACCCCGGCCCATGCCCCTCTCGTTGACGGGTACGCGATGCTTGATCGCCTTTGGCAACCAGGCGACGTTGTTGAGTTAGACTTGCCGATGCCAATACGCCGAGTGTTGGCGAACGAGCAGATCGAATACGACCGTGGCCGGGTGGCGTTTGAGCGGGGACCATTGGTTTACTGTATCGAGGGTGCTGATCATGACGGGCAAGTCCTCGATACGTGGTTGGCCGACAACACGACACTGGCACCCGAACATCGCCCTAATCTATTGGGCGGAATCACGGTGCTGACCGGCAGCGCAAACGCCGTCTATCGCGATGAGGATGGACAGTCCGCGAATCGCGAGAAGCCGATCACCATGATCCCCTACTACGCTTGGTGTCACCGGGGTGCTAACGAAATGGCGGTTTGGATTCCGCGATCCGCCGACCGGGCTGTCGTGGCCCCGTTGCCGACGATCGCGTCGACAAGCCAGGCTTCCGCGTCGCATTGCGGCCGAAGCGACACCATCGAGGCTGTTAGCGATCAGATGGAACCGCAGCACTCCGGCGATCATGAAATCCCCCGTTTTACATGGTGGGACCATCGTGGCACAAGCGAATGGGTACAGTACGATCTCGCCAAACCGACCACCCTTTCGAACGTCAATGTCTATTGGTTTGACGACACCGGCCGTGGCCAATGCCGAGTTCCCAAGTCGTGGAAGCTTCTTTATCGCAGCGGTAGCGAATGGAAACCCGTCAAGATGCCATCCGAGTTCAGCACCGCCAAGGATCAATGGGCGATCGTTGAGTTTGATCCAGTCAAGACCGACGCCGTTCGAATCGAAGTGGAATTGCAGCCGACGTTTTCCGGCGGAATCCTAGAATGGCGGGTGAATTGATCGGGGATGGTGTTCAATCACCCCGCGCTGTCCACAGGATGCCACGCTCGAGAACGTCGCAAAACCCCGAGTTGCTCCAAGCTTCTGGGTTGTCGCCCAACGTCAAAACGAACACCCGGCACTTGCCGACTTCCCTCGCCCAAGCAACCTCTTTCATGATGTCTTTGTGTTCCGCCGTCAGCAGAATCCTGCTTTGGCCATCATGCTCGCCGTGCAGCACGTAGCCCTCGTCAATCGTGTCAAAATCCGTGGTCCCCTGGGTCACAGGATGGTCTTTGTCAGCCACTTCAACTCGTAGGTCAAGTTCCGGCTTCCATCGGAAGTTGCGCTCATCATGGCCAATCACTTGATCCCAGAAATCCCACTTTTCCCACGCCAGCACCGCATGATGCAGGATCACGATCCCCTGTCCGCGTTCAACGATCTGCTCGAGAGCTGCCTTGGCGTCCCCGGCGTAGTGAGCGCCGACCTCCGGAGCCTCACCTCGCTCCATGCCGTAGAAGACCACCGCGTCGTAGGCGTCACGAACCGCCTCGGAGCTCGATGCGAAATGTTCCAGGTGCTGTGGATACGCATCCACGCCCGGCAGTTCGCGAAAAAGCTTGTAGAACTCCGGCACGTCAAACGAGTGTCCGCCCGTAACTACGGCAACACGCACCGCGTCCGCGCTCCCATGAGTTGCCCCTTCCTTGGATCGAGCGGTTGGCGTCGCTGGCCTAGAACAGGAACCCAAAACAACGCAGACCCCTGCCACGAGAATGGATGCAATTCTTGATTTCATGGCAACGCTTTGCAGTTGGTTGATTCTCGAAAACCTGACGGATGCAATTGTAAGGCAGTTGTTTGCCATCTTCAACGCGACCGCGGCTCACGTGAGGGGCGCCACGCCGCGCCAGCTTGACGGCGTCACTTTCCTCTTCCTACAAGCACGAAGCTTGCGCTCCGTGCTTGTATTTGCAACGTTTCCGCTCGAAAGTGGCGTTATCCAGATCGGCGATTTCTCGACGACATTCAAATATTGGGGAGCGGGACGGTATAGAAACAGCACGGTTCATCGGTAACGCTTAGATTTTTTAGCCCTCCCACGGAATGGGTGGGTGATCGTATCCAGGCTGGCGGTTTTCTTAGGCATCACAGGGCAAAAAGAAAGCCGATGGAGGATAGGGCGCATTGGATGTCACTTCTCCGTTATACTCAGCTTTGCCCAGTCAAACGAAGGCAGGCTCTGCTGCGGAGCAACCTGCCGAGGGATAACTGGGTCAGGAAGGGAACCGTTTCTCGCTGGGAAAGGGTCGAACGAGCGCGTTTTTCCGGGGTTTCTTTTTGGACATCGAGATAGCATGACGCGGAACATACTCTTTCTGCCCTGAACTGTCTTAAAAAACCGGGGGATCGGCATGAAGATGGAAACAGCTACCCACCCATTCCGTGGGAGAGCCGATTTTTTCCTCACAACCTGCATTCTTAATAGTTGAACTATGGCATTTTTCTCTCTCATTCTTGTTCGAGGCCGACATTGGGTCGGTCGTTTTCCGCGAGCGATTGCGGCTGCAGTGCCAGGGCAGTCGGCCAATCCCTTTTCAAGCTTCACCGTGGAGGATGCAGTGCGGCGATGGCGTCTTGTGCTGCTTTGTGTTGTCTTCGTTGCTTTCGGAATCCAGGGTTGGATAGCTCCCCCGCTAGCGGCTGCGGAGCGGCGTCCCAATTTGTTGTTGATCCTTGCAGACGACATGGGCTACGGAGACCTTGGTTGTATGGGGAGCGAGTTGCTGCTTACGCCGCATCTCGATGCGCTTGCCAGTTCGGGAGTGCTATGTGAACAAGCCTATGTTGCGAGTGCCGTCTGCTCTCCTTCGCGGGCTGGATTGTTGACGGGGCGTGATCCTCGCCGGTTCGGCTACGAAGGGAACTTGAACAAAGCCGATGCGGGGTACGCCACGCGGCCGGAACTGCTTGGTTTGCCGGGAAACGAACACACTCTCGGTGATCACCTTGGTGCAGCAGGCTACGCGACTTGTTTGGTTGGGAAGTGGCATCAGGGTACGGGGCAGCCCTTTCATCCGAATCGGCGAGGCTTTGATCATTTTTGTGGCATGCTCGGTGGTGGCCATGGCTATTTTCCTGAGCCAGGCAAGAATCAGTTGGAGCGAAACGGAGAGCCGCTGAATGAGTTCTCAAGTCCCTATTTGACGGATTTCTTCACCGACGAAGCTTTGCAATGGCTGCAGTCGCGTGAGGCGAACGCTGCGGAGCAACCTTGGTTTCTCTATCTTTCCTATAACGCACCCCACACACCGATGCAGGCGACGGAGGCCGACCTGGCGGTCTTCGAGCACATCAAGGACCCGCGCCGACGCACTTATGCGGCGATGGTCTATGCGTTGGACCGTGGCGTGGGGAGAGTGATCGAGTATTTGGATCAGCATTCGCTGCGAGAAAAGACTCTGGTTGTTTTTCTGAGTGACAATGGCGGTGCGACTAGCAACGGCAGTTGGAATGGGCCACTTTCGGGCGCCAAGGGTTCGCTGCGTGAAGGAGGGGTGCGAGTGCCGACCCTCTACAGTTGGCCCTCTCGTCTTCCGGCGAAATCGAGGTACCGCGGTGTGGTTTCTAGCCTAGATTTGCTGCCAACGTTCATGAGTGCTGCTGACGCAAAACCGTTGCCGCTTCAAGAAACACTATCGCATCAAGATCGCAAGAATCACGGCAGAGCGAGCAAAGAATATGGCGACTACGACGGTATCGACTTGTTGCCGTTGTTGGACGCTGAACAACCGGAGGCGTCGAGGCGGTTGTTCTGGCGCCTGCAAGGGCAGGCGGCGGTGTTAAAGGGGGCGAACAAACTCATGCGACCCTCACATCGTCCCGCTCAGCTGTTTCAGCCAGCCACGGACCTTGCGGAATCGAAAGATCTGGCTGGCCAAGATGCGGAAACCCTGGGCAGTTTGTTCCAAGAATTGGCGGATTGGGAGTCATCGTTGACAACGGTTCCGCTATGGGATTCTTCGCCGTATTGGTCAGAGGAGAGCGCCCAAATCTATGATCGCTGGGTACCAAAAGCGGAGCCACGGTAGGCCGAGCACTCGGTTCCACGTTGAAGCGATGCTTGGACAACCGGATCGGGGATGCGGTTGTCCTTCTTCAACGCACGGGTCGGTTCCGTTTACGGATTCCCGTTGGCACTCCGCTTTGAGTTTATGCGTGGGCGATCAGCAGCGTCAGCAGAGTTTGGAGTTGGCATCTGAGCGCCAACGGAGGCAAGCCATTGATGCAACTGGTTGCTGAGTTGCATGGTTTTCTCCGGGTTCGTGCTGGACAAGTCGTCCTGCTCACCAACATCTTGGGCCAAGTCGTACAATCGCACCGAATGATCTTCGTAAAACTCGATCAAGCGAAAATTGCCGGAGCGGATGGCACTGTAGGGTGAGTCACCGCCCGCATGGTAATGCGGATAGTGCCAAAAGAGATCTCGCTCTAACGTTGTGGAGGTGTTCCGCAACAAAGGGGTCAAGCTTTGACCGTCCAGCGTCAACGAATCAGTAGCAACTCCCGCGATCTCCGCGATCGTGGGAAACAAGTCGGTCGTGATGACCGGATCGTCGCAAACTGCCCCCGCCTTGGTTACACCTGGCCACGACACGATCGCTGGCACTCTTACGCCCCCTTCGTAGGCGGACCCCTTGCCTCGACGCAAGGGTAGGTTCTCGGTGAAGCCATCATGAACGCCGTGACGCTGTGTTAAACCTCCATTGTCACTGATGAAAACGATGACGGTTTCTTCGGTCAAATGATGCTCGTCAAGCTCGGCGACGATTCGCCCGACGCTTTGGTCCAAGCTGGCCACCATCGCTGCATAGGTTGGATTGTTGTGGACCGCATTGGGGTCCACCCTCTGCTCGAAATACTCCACCAGATCGGCCCGACCTTGGATTGGCGTGTGAGGAACATGGTAGGCGAAGTAAAGGAAGAAAGGATCTGCTTGAGATCGCTCGATAAACTCACACGCCTTGTCGGTCAATAAGTCTGTTAGGAAAGTGGATTTGGATTCGCCCTTGGATGGCTGCTTCAACAGATAGCCTTTCCTTGCGTTACTGGGCGGTTCAAACGTTTCGTCAAAACCTTGATCGGTCGGCAACGTTCCTGCCATGGCGTCACCCCGCCCACTGAGATGCCATTTGCCAATGTGTCCCGTGCGATAACCAGCATCATGCAGCAGTTCCGCAATGGTTGTTTCGGTGGGTTCAAGTCGTTTGTTCCAGTCGGGGATCCGCAACTTAGCCGATGGATTGGATTGTCCCGGAATGAAATCTGTCAGATGCAGTCTCGCTGGCGACTTCCCTGTCATGATTGAGGCTCGAGTTGGTGAGCAAACCGTACAAGCCGAGTAGGCAGCCGTGAATTTCACGCCTCTCGCCGCCAAATTGTCCAAATTCGGCGTCTCGTAGAAGTCACTACCAAAACAACCCAGCCCCGTCCAACCGAGGTCATCGGCGAGCAACAAAACGATATTGGGTGGGTCGGCGGCGAGGATTCGTCCGGCGTGCAGGTTGGCGAGAAGCAGCAGGCTCGCGATCAGGATGTTGAACCGCCCAACGCTCGCCGCGGGTTGGGGCAGTGTGCCCCGTTGAGCGTCTCTGCCTGCGTTCTTCAAACATGTCGGCTGCTGGTTCATCGAACGTCCTCTTTTCGCGTCTTGGGTAGCATCAAACCTCATTTGTTATAACCGTTGTGTCGTTTGCCTGCGACTTGATGGCCACATTGTCCAGGGCAACTCACTTGCACAGGGAAACGGGGTCAGGTACCAAGAGTGCGAAGCACCCTTCGGGTCATTTGGCTCTTGTTACCTGACCCCGTTTCCGATTAGCTCCCCCATCCTTTACAAAAATGCTCGAGCACTTTTTCAACAAGGGTTGACGTTGCAAACGTAGCGACACTCGTCTGAACGTAGACTCCCGTCTGACGACGCTATCGAGCTAATCGTCTTTTTGAACGCCTACGGGTTGGAACAATCGCACGAGGGCGTCCGGTCTAGTGAACCGTTAGAGTTCCAATCGAATAAAAGCCGTTGTCGTCCTTGAGTTTCGGACGCAGCGGAAGCAGGACCGGCTTCTGTTCCGCGGGGCAATGCATTTGGATTGCGATCTCGTAGGCTCCCGTTGCCAATGACGTCCATTCGGGAACCACGTAGGTCTCGCTGTAGAGCGGTGAATCGTCAGCCGGCATCCAGCGCATGTTACACGCATCGACGGTCGAAATGACGCTCTGTCCATCCGCACTTGTCAATCGAATTCGAAGTTTATAAGGATGATAGGCGGGGGCGACGCCACGATTCTCCCACTGAACTGCGATCGTCGCTTCTTCCCGAGGATTCGCTGGAATGGTCACACGATGCGGAAAGTACCAATAGCCACACTTGTTGAGCAGTTCAACACTCAATTTGGGATTCCCTGGAAACTGCATCCACTGGTCGGCTGCTCCATGGTATCCAATGTAGGTGGCTCGCATGAGTTCGATGGCACCGCGCAGGAAATCGGCTCCTGTCGCATCGTGTTTTGAAAGTGGCGTCCCCACTTCCCCTTCCCATTTGCCGTTGTCGGTATGATGGCGTAAATGCTGCAACTCGAGAACGGTTGGCGTTTTTCGGTAAACATCCTCGAAGAGCTCTGGGTGTGCCACCGAGAATGTCTCACCATAGGTTTCAACGTACCAGTCCACCAAAATGCTGTCGTCTCGGTAAGTCATTCCATGATCGATAACGTATTGGTGAAGTTCCTCTCGCCCTTCCTTGGTGGGGGCCTTGAAAATGAAGTCATCGACAACGACAAGCTGCGATTCCTTAAAGTATTTCGTATGCAGCTGAAGGTGCTTCATCCGAGTTTGCCAATCACATTCCATCGTGCTGCCGTAGTGGACGTGGCCTTCGCCCCAATCGCCAATGCTTCCGATGTCGATGTAACGTAGCCAGGGTTTGCCGTCGTAACGAGCGGCAAAGGCTTGTAGGAAATTCTCTAGATTTTGTAAGAAGATCGGATCATCAAATTCCGGCTCCCAGGGCAAGGACGGGTCACCCGGTGGTTGGTCGCGGAGGTAGTAATTCCCTTTGGCCCCCAGCTCCATGACCCACTTGGGTGTCGCAAATTGCTGTTCGATCGGTTGCCTTCCCGTTTCCTTGCAAGTGATGCGAAACGAAACCTTCAGTCCCAGGTCAGTCCACTTCTCAATTTCGCGATCGATGATCTCCCAGTGAAACTTGCCTTGCTCAGGTTCCAAATAGGCCCACGACAATCGTAAATAGATGTGGTCCATCCCAGGAACGGAGAGCAGTTCCTCGTCACTCGCAGGGATGTATTTCTGTATCCCGTTGTCAAAATAGTGGTGATACCATCCTTTGTGTGGGTTGGCCAATGGAATCGACGTGTCGAAATCGGGTTTTAAGTCAAACGTTGTCGATTGAGCCGACGCAACGGAGGGCAGGAAGATGCAAACAAGGGCGAAGCAGCGAATTCCCCATGCGATCGCCAGGCCGTTTGCCTGTTGCGGTTGGAGCTGAGTTTCAAGCCTGCGATGAGCGTTGCCGAAGCGACTTGGCATGGCACGAGCTCCTTCCGTTGCTCTCCGTCTATCCATTCTGACTCCGCCTCTTGTAAAAAGATGCGATGCCGCCAACCGCCATGCAGCATAGAGCCACACAGCCACTCGGTTCGGGGACGCTGGTTGCAAAGCGTATCTCGCTGATTTCAAAGGACGCGGTGGATGGAATGCCGTTGATATCGAGCGTTAGGCTATACGCATCGGACAAATCGGCTCCTGCGAGTTCAGACATTGGAACCGCCACTCGGAAGGGCGTTACCGATTCAGGAATCGAAAACACAGTAAAATCCGAACCACTCGGCGATGAAACACGAACCGTTGCGTCAAGTGGGCCATTGCCTCCAAAGAACGCCTGGTTGAAGTCAACGATGTAGAACTGTGAGGAAAAAGGCGAAAGATCAAACGTGTTGATACGATCACCGGGAACGTGCGTCAAAAGCAACCGTCCGTCGAATGCGTTGGTGAAAACGGGATTGTTGGAAGCGTAGGAAAGCATGCCTCCACCGGATGTATCCACCGCTGCCACGATTAAGCCCAGGGAGATTTCTCCCTGAATCGTCAGCGCCCGTCGGCCATCCAAAACCTGCGAGCTGTCTAGCCCGTTGAGATCGGACCGCACATTGTTGTCAGCAGCGTTTGCGACCACGCCTTGGGTTCCGACGGAAAAGGTATCAATGATCGCCGCATGAGTCATGCTCGGGATGACAAGGAGAACAGCAATGCAAGGCAGTCTCATTCGGTACTCCAGCGAGTGATGAAGATATTATCTGAGGATGGCGGAGCCTTAGGCCAAAACGGTTACTTCACACACATTCTCGCAGCTACTTTGGCAGAAAGCAAATAGGCTGCCAGGAAGCTGAGCGGTGCTCTGACCGTCGCGGATGGTCCGATGCGATGCATTCTAGCTCGCAATCGGTTACAACAGTGTCAAACACAGACGATGTCTTTGAAGAAAGCCCTTGCATGAATGATTCGAAACCGAACACCGACGCTGAGTCCAATCAACCGACGGTGGAACCTCCGTCGAAAGAGGAACTGAGGCTCGCCATGAAGGCGTTTCGAAAACGCCTGAAACTCACCCGTCTCGACGATGAATCGAGACTGGGACGTGGCCCGATGTCATCCGGCCAAGCCTCCGGTGTCGTTGGGATTAGGCCGCCCGATCAATTCCCCAAAGCGGTATGGCAAGAATTGGCCAATCAGGGAAAACTGAAACGAGAAGGAGGCGGACTCTATTCGATCGTTGGCTCGTGATTTTCAAGGCTCATCCGGCGGAGGCGTGCGCAGGAGGTTTTCGAGGCATCTCTCCGGTGTCCAATCATTGCTGGCAGGAGCTATTTTCACTTGTTATCGTGCAGTTGCCGGGAGAAACGGAGTCGAGCTCTGCAGAGGTGCAACTTGACAAGGGATATCCCGGTCGACGGTGCGCCAAGGGTGCTACCGGTTCCCGGCGGACGACCGTCCGTCGGGGACTCTTTTCTAAGAGATCATTGGACACCGGAGCCATACCTCGAAAAAACCTCGAGTCTGGGTTCCGCGCGCTTCCGTCGGATGAGCCCTTTTCAATGGGTTGTATAGACCGTCAGTCCCTTATCTTGGGTGTCGGAGATCCAATCATCCAGCAGGCCTGCCAGTTTGTTGCGCACTGCCTGGTGCTGCGCTGAGTCCGCCAGGTTGCGGACTTCAAAGGGATCCTCCTGTAAGTCGTAGAGCTCTTCGAGCGGTTTCTGTTCCTGCCACATTAGCTGCTGGACTTCATTCAGTTTCCCCTGCTCGTTCAGGGATTTGAGGATGGGGTACATGGGACGGTTCTGCTGGACATAGCGACATTCGTGGTAGCCGTTCTCTGGCGTATAATTGCGGATGTATTTGAATCGTTTTGTTCGCACGCAGCGGATGTGATCCATCACTTCATCGATAAGATCCCGTGCCGCGAAGACATGTTCGCGCGTTTGGGCACGTGGTCCAAGGATAGGATGCCCATCAAGATAGTCTGGAAGTTCGATTCCTGCGATGTCGAGGATGGTCGCGGAGACATCGATCATGCTCACGAGTTCGTCGGAAACGGTCCTTTCCGGAACCTCACTCGGCCAACGGATGATCAGGGGAACCCGGATTCCGGCGTCGTATAACCAACACTTACCGCGCAGGTGGCACTGACCGTTGTCGCCAATGAAAACGACAACGGTGTTGTCGGCAATCCCCTCGTCTTCCAAGCGTTGCAGGATCTCGCCCATTTGTCCGTCGATGTATTGAATCGCTTCGAGATATCTCGCCCAATCGGCGCGGACAACAGGATGGTCAGGGAAATAGGGCGGAATTTCGACTGCCGCAGGATCAACGGGACGCTTGGAGGTCTTGTGGATTTCCGCCCATCCGTCTTTGAGGCGATGCGAGGATCCAAGCGTGATTTGGGCGAAGAAGGGTTGCTGTTTGTTTCGTCCTTTCCAATCGTTGCCATCGAACAACGTCTCGGCCGCAAAGTTCAGGTCGGTCTTGTTGGAGTAGCCGCAGCCCAGTGCGGTGTAGTAGCCTGCCTGTTGAAGCAGATACGTGATGGGCTTCATCCCGTCGGGCAGCACGATGCCTCGGCGCCGCTGGTCCTGAGTGTCGGTGCGGGTTTGGTAAACGCCGATCATCATGGCATTGCGTGAAGGCGTGCATGAGGGTGCGGTGCAAAAGGCGCGGGTGTAGCGCGTCCCCTGTGCCGCCAGTCGGTCGAAGTTCGGTGTCAAAACCGCAGGGTGTCCGTAGCAGGAGAGTTCATTCCCCATGTCCTCACCCATCACCCAAATGATGTTCGGACGATCGTTTGCAAACGCCATGGACGACGAGATCAAACAGAAGACGACGGCTTTCAATAGATTCTTCATCAATACTCTCTATGCTGAGTGGCTCTACTTGATTACCGGTTCGGTGAACAGGGTTTCCGCGTTCTGAACTCCAAAGCCGATGTAGTTGATGCTCGTCACCGACTCGGAAAAGTTCGATTCCATCTCAACTCCGTTTACGGTCAGCTTCAAACTGCGTGCGTCGAGATCAATGACCGCCGTGCAATCCAACTCTCCTTCGCATTTGCATGCTTTCTCGGGCCCGTCCCACTTGCCAACGTTCTCGAACAGTGTGATTTGGTTGGCGCCGAACCAAGCCCCCGCAACCACCGCCGCCGTCGCATCTTCATCGCTGCTGAGCACGATAAAGCCGTTCTTGGTGCTTGCGTTGTTGGCAGCTTTCATCTTCCACGAAATGGTGGCGGATCCCGAATGGATACTCCGCGGAATGGGCTTCAGCACAACGGATGGAACGGTACCGGACGATTTCACACGGTATCCGTAAGGATCTCTCGCAAACGTCGCGGTTCCTCGATAGCCACCTTCATAGTGAGTCGGCTCCACCAGACTTGAAACCGGTTTCACATGCGGTGTGAAGTCATCGCTCGCCTCGGGCAATGAGTCGCCGTCGAGTTTGATGAGCATGCCGGGCGCGGAGAGATCTCCATCGTCACCCGCCGAGGTCCCGACCCTGTCAATCAACTCCCCATCGATGATCATCTTCGTGCTGAGAAGCGTGACTTGATCTTTGATGTCAACCGACTGATCCGCCAACAAATCTTGAGCCCAGACGTGGCGGATGCCTTCGATCGAACCTGCGAACTCAAGTACCAATTCGTCATAGTGTCCGGCTATTCCGATTGGCTGCGCGGCGTTTTTGATCTTCACCGTGACCTTCGCTCGGGGATGGAACCAGTGATTCTCAGGTTTCACACGCCCTTCGGTCGCGATGCCGGTTGGGCCGTTCGGATAGCTCGTCGCGCAAACGTAAGGTGGCTCGCCTTCGATTTCCACCTCTGGCAGCGGCATGTTCCTTGCCATGATCGCTGGAGCGCTTTGGCTAACCAACTTCCCGTAAGTGTTGGCGGCCCACGTATCCCACTCGGTGAACTCGCAGCGATCGATCAGTTCGTTTTCCGATGACAGGTAGACTCCCTGCCCAGCTGGGAAGGCAGGTGCGAGTCGTGCCCAGCGTCCAAAGCGTTCTACTTCATTGATCCGTTTCTGCATATGCCGTTTTCCCGACAGCTGGTGGTGCAAATCGCGTCCCTTTAGCGTTCGCTCGTTCCAATTCGGATGGCGTTTACTGGCGACCAACACGCCGAGGCCGATTGCCGTGTTGCAGTCGTCCTGCACGTTTAGGATGCCGCGGTACTTCGGCTGTTGCTGAGTTTGCTTCAGGATGTCATGCGTGCGACGCAGCGTGGTCACGGACATCAGCAGGGGGGATGAATCGTAGGTTCGAAACGTATCGGTGTGCTGGAGAACACGCAGCATGTTCTGCTGTTGGTTGCCTCCGACCTCGTAGACCGAAGGGTACGACGTCAGGTCTTGGTCCCATTTCGGATTGATGTTCCCTCCAGCCCCGGTGACATATTCCAGTATCAATTCCGGATCGAGTTCTTCTTTGGCCTTGAAAGAATTGAATTCGTGGACGTCGCCACCGTCGATCTTCCAGTAGCGAATGCCGGCGTACTTTGACCATTCGACAAAGGTTCGAGCTTGCTCGGGCGTGACATCTCCGCGAGTCCACAGACCAAGTGAATCCCATCCCAGAGCCTTGATCTCTCGATTGAAGACCCGCAGTCGCTCTTTCGGCTCGAGCCCCGCATACCTTGGGAAATCTCGCGGGTCGGCAATGAGGTTAAAGAAAGCAGGGCCTCCGGCGATCCGTTCCGACGGCTCTTTCGTTTGCCAACCGTGATCGATCAGAAAGATGAAATCGCTGCGATCGCGATCGAAATAGGTTGTGGCCCAGCCGTCTTTCTCGTTGAACACGGTGTGGTCGTTCAATTCCTCACGCGCATTCGAATTGGTCACCCGCTTTAAATCTTGCAAATCCGTACCGCGTCCAATCCAGTAATTTTGGGCGTACCACGTGCACCAGTAGTTCGCAACACGATCGGGCGCGGGCGGGACCAAGTTCGGCCCTTGTGCCCATGTGGATGCGGTCAACAGCAAGTAGACGATCCCAATCATGGTGACTCTGGTTGTCTGCTTCTCAATCATGCTATTGCTCGCCCTTTTTGAGGTCGGGATGGATTCATTTTGCTTCGTCCGGCAAATCTTTTCGGATTCGATGTTGTGCCAGGATCTCCAGACCGCCCAAACGAATACCATCGGCGAACATGATGCCGGCTTGTTGTCCGTAAGGAGTGAGCGTTTACTTCAGTACGATGCTTAACGTCACGGATCCTCCGCTGGGGAGTTCAAGTTCGCGTTGGTTGGGGTGGCTAGCGGGACCTACGACTGCGGCGCCGTCTTTAATCGAAAGCCGATAGATTTCATTGGGTAGTTCCAACAGAATCGTTTGTGGCTTGGCAGAAAGGAGCGTGACCTCAACTTGCTTTTCTTCCCAACGCAACCGCTGGATCTCGATCACCCCACGACACAGCACCCCTTCGATCTGGCCTTTGGGCCATGCCGCAGGGAGGGCGGGCAAGAGTTGGATCTTACCCGGAGCCGATGCCGCCAACATTTTGATGATCACAGCGGGCATGCCGCCGCTAATGTCCATATTGAATAGCGAACGATGGTTGTGCATGGAGGCGAGATTGTTCAGCCAGAAGCGGTTCACGAGATGCTTGAGGCAATGGTAGGCCAGTTCGCTTTCGCCGAGACTGGTGGCTGCCTGGCCCAATTGCACCAGCCCGAACGACATGAATCCTCGCTGGTTGTTTCTCCAATGCTTGTCGAGTTTGTACTCGATGCTCTTCTTGAAGGCGGCCCGCAATTCGGGGCTACTCGCAATCTCTTCCGGCATTCCATCGAACAATGGGTAAAGTTGAGAAGAGTGACGGTGGCTGTCGTTATTTTCCAGTCGGGGCGTCAGCCATTCCTTGATGATGCCATCCTGATCGATGCTGTAGTCTGGCATCTTGGCAAGCATGGCTTCCCAGATCGGGATTTTGTCTTCATTGCAACCGAGTTCTCGTGAGGCTGCGATCGTGTTGCCTAACAACTGTTTGGCAACCGCGACGTCCATGGTGGCGTTAAAGGAAGCTTGCGAGTTGGAGTTGCCTGGCGTGTTTTCTGGTGATTGCGTCGGAGAGAAAACGAATTTTCCATCCGCTCCCTCGTAAAGGTAGTCCTCAAAGAACAAGGCTGCCTTCTCCATGAATGGCAGCGCGTGATTAGCAAGAAATTCGCGATCACCCGTGTAAAGGTAGTAGTCGTAAAAAAAGTGGGCTGCCCAACCAGCGCCGCCGACCCACATGCCGCCGGCAAAGTTCGGGTTCATGGCGTTGTTGAAGCCATGTGTCGTCGAACGCGACGGCAGCACGACGCCACGGGCTCCGAACAGATGCTTCGCATTGATTTCCATCCAAGGCACGATTGATTCGATGTAGGACGTGTAGGCCGGCATCAGTTCGGGCAGGTTTCCCATCAGGTTGGCAGCGATCGCAGACGGAACATTGCCGTTGTGGGTGAAGTCACTGGCCCATCCGGGAACATAGGTCCCGCCCCAGACCCCTTGCAGCGTGGGTGGCAGCTCGCCAGTACAAGAAATGATGTTATAGCGAGCCGCATCAAACTGCTTTTCAATCAACGCTCGATTGGGATCGTCGTAGCTGGAGAGTTCCAGCAGTTCTTCGGTCGATCGGTGATGATCCGCGCCACCACCGAGGTCGAGACGCACTCGGTTGAACAGCTCACCATGAATGTTTGCGTGGTCATCGAGAAGTTGTCGGTAGTCAGCCGGAAGTTTCCCGAGGGCGACCTTCATTTCCTCTGTCGCCGATTTCTCGGGATCATGGAGCAGACGGAGGTCGACGAGTACGAGGATGCGGTCCGCGCCACGGACGACAAGCGATCCGTTGTCTTGTGGTTCGGTTTCCCCAGCCGTGGCCACAACCCTCGCGAAACCTTCCAATGCGTGAATGCTTCCGGGATAAGCCCTCGAGAAGCGATTGCTGTACGTCAGCCAAGAATCGCCCGCAGTTCGCTTGATATCGGAAACGTGCTCTTGGAAAACTTCCGCGGAGCGTTTGTTGATGTCGGAATCCGAATTGAATTCGTCGCTTGGTTCCCGTGGTACTAGCGCGATGCGACAATCGAGCGCCGAGTTTGGTGCGGTGAACAGCATCGCCGCGATGCCGGCCGCGCGTGACACGAACATGCGACGCTCGAAGACACCGCGATCGTCCGCCCAATGGATGGTCGTTTCACCGGTTTGGAAATCCACCGATCGGGCGTAGTCACGGATTTCGCCGTGCCCCTCGCTCTGAATCGTCAAGTCAAATGCTGGCACAAAATAGTCGGGATACATGAAGCCGCTTTGGCCTGAAAGATTGAACTGAAGTTCGCAGGCCTGTCGGTAGAGTCCCCGATCGATGAGCCGCCGGATCTCGAACAATCGGGCTGACTGATCGACGGGCATCACGGGGGCGCCCATCGGAAGGAACAGTCGCTCGTGGGAAAGGATCACCCTCTCGTCAAGCGGACGGCTCAAGACATTGATGCCGATGGTCCCGTTTCCCGAGATCAATCCTTCTTCCCAACTCTTTGCGGGAAGCGTGCTCACGAAGCCACGGCTTGGAACCGCCAGAGGTTCCGAGGCAACCGTGTGAGCTGCGATCAGAGCCAAGGTGGTGGCAAGGGCCACCGTCATTATGGTAGGGGTCGGCCGTGTTCTAATCATCGTGTTGTCTTCGGCTGAGGGGATGCAAAGGTGGGAGTCGATCGGCCAAGGATGACCACAATCCGTCGGTTGTCGGCGATCTCAAGGGCTTCTATCAATCGTCTTAGCTGGACAACGCCACTTTGTGGGCGATTTACCGCAAGTTGCCGAATCAATCTCGGACTGAGCGGCAAGACGCTAGCCGCCAGTATTTCATGGTCCTAACCAGCGGCTCGCGCCTTGCCGCTCAGAAAATGGCGCTGTCCAGTTAGGATGGGGCTATTAAGAGGTTAACGTGTCGCATCGGCAACGGAAAGCGTTCTGATCGTCGTTTTCGGTGTTTGATTCACTGGCTTGCCCTTCGAGCTTGAATGAAAATAAAAGTGGCGCTTTCCAGCTATCCCACAGCCGCCGTGATTCACCATCTTAGTTCCTGGGCAGCCAAGTTTCAGGTGCATCAAGCATCAAGGGTTCGTGAAAGACGGTGACTTCGTCACTTTGGGACTTCATCCATTGCCGAAGTTCAGCGAGCAAATTCTGCTTGACCGAGGTAAAGTGTGGATCACTCGCTAAGTTGACCTGCTCGAAGGGATCGGCAAGCAGATCGTAAAGCTCAACCTCCGGTCGTGCGTGGTACTTCGCCACCACCGCCGCTGCTTTCGGATCCGACTTGGCCAGTTCTTGCCACTGCTTGAAATAATCGCCCGAGGTTTCGCGAAGCAGTAAATCGATATGCGTCGTGAAGGCAAACTCAGGATGAGGATTGTAAATGAGTTTGAATTGCGACGTACGAATGCAACGACTCGGATAGACGTTCATCTTTCGATCACCGCTGTGCGTCGCAAAAATCCTTTCACGGTGGGACGTCGTTTCACCACGTAAGACAGATAAAAAAGAACGCCCATCGATCTCCGCAGGCACCTTACCACCAGCCAGGTCGATGACCGTGACCAACAGGTCGACCCAATTGACCATCGCGCTGGTCCGAGATCCGAGTTCAATTTGCCCCGGATGCGATACGATCAGCGGAACATGGATGCCCTCGTCATACAAGCACCACTTTCCGAAGGGAAACTGGGCACCGTGGTCACTTGAAAAGACAAAAATTGCTTCTTCACCAAGATGTTCTTGCGTCAATTCTCGCAACTCGGCCAGATACGCATCCAAGTCTTTAACTTCTTGCAGATACCTTGAACGCTGCACGCGTGTTCGAGGCGTGTCAAGCAAGGTCGGCGGCAGCGTGATCTTGTCCGGCAGAATCGTTGATTCACTGGGCCAAGGGACATGAGGGTTCGCGGTTCCGACAAACAATGCGAGCGGCCGCGTGTCGGTCCGATCATCGAGAAACTGACGAACGTTTTTCCGAAGGGAAGGAAGTTCCTTTTGCAGGTCGATCACGTCAAAACCATAATCGACCGCACTCTTGCCGTGCGCGACTTTTCCGAATGCAGCCGTCTGATAGCCAAGCTCCTTCAGCAGCTGGGGCAACCGAAGCACCCCACTGCGAGGATAGCTGTGATTCTCTTCCGCCCCATTTTGTGCCGGCATCAGCCCCGTCAATAACGCAGCACGACTGGGGGCACAGGACGGACTGGCGACGAACGCAAGATCGAACGTCATACCGACCGAAGCCAAATCATCAATCGCGGGCGTTTGAATACTGGTTCCGCCATAAACAGGCAAATCCGCCGCCGACAAATCGTCGGCCAAATAGACGACAAGGTTAGGGCGTAGTCGGTTGCCGCCCGAATTGTCGCGTGACACCGCCCCTGCGGAATCGCCAAAGCAGAAGCAGCCTGCCAACAGCAACAGCAAACCACGGTTGTAGTATCGAGTCATGATGCTATCTCATTCCGGTTAAAAGTCTTTATCGTGTCGTGTGGTCATTCGCTCGTGACAGCTTGTCGAGAGGCGGGCACCGAAGCGTCAATCGGCGACAGCCATGGCTGCTTTCACCTGTAACAAGCATCAGCGCCGAGCGATTCAAAATGCAACGACTCTCCTCTCTACGGGTTCAAAATTCTCGATCGTCATCATGATATCGAACCTTCGCCGCCTGTGCTTGCCAAAAGGATCGAGCGGCGCGCACGAAGGGCACTTGCACGGCGAGCTCATCGGCTGGCAGCTTTCGCAGCCGAAGTTCGTATTCGCGGAGCCAATCCTGAAAGAACTCGACCGCTTCCGACGTGATTCTCCCACGACCATTGAATTCGACATACCATGGGGCACTCATCGCTGCTCGAAAGTGGTCCTCGTACAACGTCGCCACTCGGACGATCACCCAACTGCTCTCTTCGAGCTGCAGCGGTGGGATCACCCCACCCGCTTTCGCGAATTCATCCAACCGAGCACTGTAATGGACGCGTCCATTGCAAATCACTTCGAGATAATCAACCGGATCTCGCACGGTCAGCTGTACTTCGGGACGCAGTTGCAGCAGTTCTCCTGATTCGGCCACGAACACATGCCCGGGAATCTCGCCGTTCATCGTCGCTTGCAACATCGGTCCATTCGTTGCGATGCTATGACCTTTCCAAGCCGCCTGCCACCAAGCTTCCTGACTCGAAACCGCTTGCACCATCAGACCGCTGGGGTTCGAAGTGCGCTGCAAGGGATTGGCAACGTACAACCGGTTGTATCCGACGGGATTGGCCGAGCCGAAAGCCTGATTGTTGACAACGCGTCCCGAGCCGCTGCCGGCAAGCGGCGGGATCCGCAACCCTGATTCCAGCAGGTTCCAATAGATTCGTTCCGCCCAACGCCCCAATTCCGTGGGATGGTCGGTGCGCGGCGGTTGTGGGTCACGACCACTTGCAGCGGAGAGGCGTTGTCGGTCGATTTCCAACCAATCACCGAAAACGAACATGCCGTCGACCCTGCCGCTGGCCAACCAAACCGGCAGGGGCCAGGCGAACGGATTCTCGACGGCGACATGAATGACTTCACTGTCCCGGGGAACTTGGGCCAGTCGCGTGACAGCAGGCAAGCCGACCTCCGAGACGTCGGCCCCCGCGTCGTCATTGCCTGCGTCGTCATTGCCCGCTCGCTCGGTCAACGCTACGGAATCGACGCCGTAAAACACCAATCCGGAATCCTGCACGACATCTTCGCGGATCCAACAGGGTGTGTTCTCCGGCGGATCGTCTGCATCTCGTCCAGCGATGGGTTTGGCGTTGACGTGGCCCAGCACCGCAGCGACATGCAAATCTTCAGCCGCCATTCTGAGCGGCAAACTATTTGGGGAAGCAGCGACCAAGCAATCGCCGCTCGTCCAACCCGCTTCGAGCATGTCGATCATCCGCGGCAACTCAACGCGATGCTCGTCAAGCGAATCACGCTCAAGAACAAACGTCCCCCGAATCACACGATACTCGGGGCCTCGTGTTAGCCGGAACGCATAGTTGCCATCCGGAAAGGACAGCTCAAGCGAGCGGTCGATCACCACGCCAATGGCATCGTTTCGTACCGATGGCCCCGCCGGAACGGTTTTGCGAATGGGCATCAACTTCCCATCTGGGGCGCCGCGAAATATCTCCAACCGCGCCGAAACCGGGTTGCCTGTCGCTTCATCGGAAACGACAACCGTTAAAGAACCGCCTGCAAAGAGTGTCGAGGCCGACAAAAGGACCAACGACAAGCAACGGAGCGTTGATTTTACTGAGCTACCGCTGCTGGCCACCAAGGGAGCTCGGTAGCGTGACGTCGTCCTTGCCCAGCCCACCATTACGCCTTCAGTACCGTTGCTTCCATAATGGTGAAGATTGAGAGCGGCGTCGGCTTGTAGCAACGATCAAGACGGATCGGCAAATCCTCGACCGTTTCTCGCAAATCCAAATCGGTTCGCCACCCAAGATGTCGAGTCAGGTTGCCCGCCGAATCAACAACTTTGGCGATCACGGGGTTCCCGCTACGAAAATGATTCACAATCAAGATGCGGCCACCAGGCCGACACACGCGAACCATTTCTCTCATCATCGCTCGCGGATCCGAGACAACGCTGATGGTGTGAAAGGAAGTCACCACATCGAAAACGTCGTCGGCGAAAGTCAGCGATTCGGCATTCATCGGCAACACATCGACGTGATCCCAGCCGCGATCCTCGATCGCTTGCTGTGCCTCGCCCAACATGGCTTCCGACAAATCGACGCCCGTCAAACGGATGTCGCGTGGATAGCTATCGAGCGACAATCCGGTTCCTACCCCGACCTCCAACACCTTACGGCCCGAGGCGATATTCAGTGCCGAGATCGCACTGCGCATGTTCTTCTTTGCCACCGCTGGCCACAGTCCTTGGTAAACAGGCACCAAATTGTTGTACAATCGGCTGCGGTGAGGCTGAATCGTGTCCTGTGCCTTCGTTGGCGTAGCGCTACTCATGGATGTAAAAACCTCTTCGGTGGATCAATCATCCGGCCTCTGCAATGTGAAGACCTTGTAAGAAGCATGGCAGTTTTCGCGCCTGAGTCAACAGCTGCTGAGAACGCCAGTGTGGTTTTGTAAGTTGTTTTACTAGAACGCTTTATAGCGATTGCGTTGAAGGAGACACCTGGCCAATTTCGGCTGCATTATTACACCACCGATACAAACCTCCGATACGGAAGTCCCCCGCTGCGCCGCAGCGCACCCAACCTAGGGGCGACAGAGCGGCCATTTGCACCGACCCAAGGGATGCTCGCGGGGCATGATCACCCATACTCGAAGCACTCCGAGAGCTACGGCTCTCCATCCTCGTCAACGTCTTCGTCGACCACCGAGTCTTCGGAACCCGGCCTACCACGCCGTGTCACCGACCGGATGGGGGGCGCGAAAGCATACAGACAAAAACCGATCGGCAGCGCAATCCAGTGAAGCAGGAAACCAGCAACGATCGCAAACAGGGCTTGGCCAAATTGATGGGTCGTCCATCGACCGCTAACCAATTGCTGGAAAACATGCGGAAATTGGAATCGCGAGGTCATCAAATAGGCCAACACAACGGCGAGGCAGGGGATGAAGTAGTGCGAAGCATCCAAGGCCGCTTGGGCAAGCGTGTGGACAAAGTCGGGGTAGACCGAATCGGTCGCGATCGAGGCCAGATCGGGCATGGCGATCGCAAAAGCAGCAATCGTGCCGGCCGCGGCGGGGCTGGGGAGCCCATCGAAGCCTTCGTGAGGATCCTCTTCGGTCGTTTCCACGTTAAACCGAGCCAATCGAATTAGCACGCAGAGTGTAAACAAGACGCCAATCGCCCAGCTCAACTTTTGCGGAAACACGTCACTGAGCCGCCAAACAATGACCGCCGGCGCGGTGCCAAAGGTGATCACGTCACAGAGACTGTCGAGTTCGGCACCGAAACGACTCTCTTGGCCTGTCATGCGAGCGGCAGAACCATCGAGTGCATCGAACAACATTCCAGCGAAAATCAACACTCCCGCGGCAAACAGCTTCATCTCGTCGGGCCAGGGTAAATTGACGCTGACAGCAACCGAGATCGCCGCCAATCCACAGACCGCGTTACCGAGCGTCAACAGCGTGGGCAAGAAGGCCAAACTGATGCGGCGTCGGAGTCGCTTTCGACCTTTCCCCTTACGCAATCGGGAACCCCTCCCCGGTTTTTGGGCCGCGGCGGTTTCCGACACCTCGGCCTCTTGATCCGATGCCGGGGCTGCAAATAGGCTGCGTTTCATTTCACTCATGTTAAGACGCTACGTTCGATATTGACCAAGAACGCTGCTACCGGCTTTCACCTTCTCACCGAGCTTGGCTGTGATTTCCAAGGAACCGTCGTCGGGCAACACCAACTCCGTCCGCGACCCCAGTTTAATCATGCCATACATCTCTCCGCGCGCTAAAACGTCGCCGGGGCGCACCCAACACACAATTCTTCGGGCGAATTGCCCGGTGATCTGGCGAATCCGATAGCGCCGGCCGGGTGCTTCGGTGTCTTCGAGCGTGACATCAAGATTCTCATTTTCCCGAGCAGATTCCGGCCTTAACGCATTTAGAAACTTGCCTGGCCGATAGCGTACCGAGGTCACTCGCCCGGCAAGCGACACGCGGTTTGCGTGAACATTGAAGATTGACAAAAAGATGCCAACTTGGATGCACGATCCAAGCTCGGAATCTTCGATCGACTCAATCTGCACCAATTTACCGTCTGCGGGGGACACGACCGTGCCGGGCGCCGAGGGGATTTCACGTCTCGGGTTGCGAAAAAACCAAACCACCAACCCAGCCACCACCAACATCGGCAATGAAAGCGGCCACCAAATCAGTCCCATCAGCACGGCAAAGACCAAGAAAGCACCACCAATTAGGATCAGCTCGGCCAGCCCGACTCGTACGAACGGCAAGGCATCACGCCATTGAAACGGATCATCCGCATCTGCCCACCAATACGTATCCTGATTGCGGTAATACTTCGTATCTCGCGAATCGACCGGATCGAACGGCAACGGCCCTTGGTGGCCTTGACGCGTCTTTTGCATCCGAGCGACATAGCCAGACCGAAATTTCCGCAAATAGGAACGTCGAAGCCGTCCCCACGCCAATTCGATCCTCATCACAACCCCGCCACCCGGCTGAATCGTCGTCACGGCGGGGTCCATCGCGGTGGCATCGGACGAGCGAGAATCGGGCATCAAATTGAAAGGGATTGAGGGAGAGTAAGGAAAGACCGAAAAAGCCCAAACGTGGGTGCGAGGCGCGTTCAGCAATCCGGGCACTTGGTGAAATGCGAGATCGAAAGTGCTAGCCTCATCGAACGTTAGCCTATCCGCTATAACAAGGTGATGTCGAGACGCGGCCACCACAAAGAAAGTTTCCACCGACCATGACCCCCCGCTACTTACTGCCCTTCGATTCCCGTCGAGCGCTGCACCGTTTTACTGATATTTTGGTCATTGGCGGGGGTCTGGCGGGGCTGCGCGCTGCGAACGCGATCGAATCACATCAATCCGTCTTGGTCGTCACCAAGGACAAATTGCGGGAATCCAACAGCAGCTACGCGCAAGGCGGGATTGCGGGAGTGATGGACCCGGAGGACCGATTCGAGGAACACGTCGAAGATACTCTGGTCGCAGGCGGCAATTTGTGCGATCCCAGCACCGTCGATATGGTGATCCGCGAAGGGCCCCGCCGGATCGAGGAATTGATCGCTTGGGGAACCCAGTTTGATCAAAGCAACGGCACCTTAGCGCTTGGCCGTGAAGGCGGCCATAGCCGCGAACGCATCCTGCACGCTCGCGGAGACGCCACCGGCCGGGAAATCATGCGGGCAGTCATCGATCGGACGCAGTCGCTTCCCAACGTTGACATTTGGGAAAACACCTTTACCGTTGACTTGTTGACCTACGAGGGCCGTTGCCGCGGTGCCTTGATCGTCGGCGCCGACGGACGGCCCCTGATCGTTTGGGCCAAAGAGACGATCCTCTGTACGGGGGGGGCCGGCCAAGTCTATCGTGAATCGACCAACCCACCGGTCGCCACGGGGGACGGATTGGCGATCGCCTATCGCGCTGGCGTTGAATTGCGAGACATGGAATTTTTGCAGTTCCATCCAACCGTCTTGTACATTGCCGGATCGTCACGATCGTTAATCACCGAAGCGATTCGAGGCGAAGGAGCCTACTTGATCGACGCATCCGGTCACCGCTTTATGCCGGACTATGATTCGCGATCGGAATTGGCACCTCGTGATGTGGTCAGCCAATCGATTGTTCGTCAAATGGCATTGACCAAACATCCCTGCGTCTACTTGGATCTGTCACACCTCGATCCGAAAGTGGTGATGCGACGGTTCCCTGGGATCGCCGATGTGTGCAGCAAGTTCGGATTGGATATCACCAGCGATCGGATTCCCGTGCGTCCTGGGGCCCACTACATGATCGGTGGCGTGACGGTTGACAGCCAAGGGCGTACCAGTTTGCCAGGATTGTGGGCCGCGGGCGAAGCTACCAGCAGCGGGCTTCACGGTGCAAACCGATTGGCGAGCAACAGTTTGCTCGAAGGACTGGTCTACGGGGCCCACGCGGGTGAAGCAGCGACCCGAGCGGCCGCCGAGGGGGCGAGTAAGTTGGAAGCCCTGCCGATTCAACATCCTGTCCATCAATCGGGAGAGTCGTTTGACGTCGCCGATGTTCGTGTATCGCTAAAGAGCTTGATGGGACGGTTGGCAGGCGTCGAGCGTGATGCATCCGAATTGCGAGAGGCGGCAGATTCGATCCGTTCGTTTACCGCCTACGTGATGCCACGGCAATTCAACGCCTTAGAGGGCTGGGAATTGCAAAATCTGTTGGTCACGGCATCCTGCATGGTCCGGGCCGCGTTGGCAAGAACCGAATCGAGGGGGGTTCATTTTCGATCGGACCATCCCGAAACCGATGATCAGAATTGGCGGCGTCATTTGACGATGCAAATTGACGTTGACGGTGGACATCCAAAAAGGGGTGAGATATTGAGAACCTAGTGGACTGTCAAGTTTAAAACTTCGAGTTGGGACGTAGTGGACTTCGCCAGAAGTCCCCAGGACTATTTGAGCTACGGCTTTCTGGCGAAATTCACTACCCTAAAACTTAGTGCTGACAGTCCACTCGTGCGGGATCGCCGCAATCGGCGGGCTGGTGCCCATGGCCAAGGATGTCGCAAAGAAACAGGAATTCTCCTAATCATGAATGCAGCCCCAAACCCATTGACTCGTAGAGGCTTTTCCTAATGGCTGATGATGCACTCAACTCGTTCGCAGACCGGATCGTCTCGGATCCTGGCGAAGTCGCCTTTGTCGTCCACTCGTCGGTCGATCGGCCGATTCGTGAGTTGTCGTTTTTGCAGCGTGCCCTGTTGTTCGCCGAGCTGTCCATGATCTCTTACAACGACAAAGACGAAGCGGAACGTGCGGCGAATTTGGCGGGTTTTGATGATGTAACGTTCTACGATCGTGATGGTTCGCAAGCCTACCGATTCCGCAACCAACACGATTGCGTGATCGCGTGTCGCGGCACAGAACCCAACGAATGGAATGACATTCAAGCGGACGCCAACGCGGCCGTCGTCGTCGCGGAAACGGTCGGTCGCGTGCATCGAGGCTTTAAACGCGAAGTCGACGATTTGTGGCCGATGCTGGAGACTGCGTTGATGAGCAACGAGCAGCCGCTTTGGTTTTGCGGCCATTCACTCGGTGGGGCGATGGCGACGATTTGCAGCGGACGTTGTTTTTTGTCACATATCGATTCCAATCCCGAACAGCTCTTTACTTACGGCAGCCCGCGGGTCGGCGACAATCGTTACGTCAATTACGTGAAGCTTCAACATTTCCGTTTCGTCAACAACAACGACGCGGTCACTCGCGTCCCCCCGTTTCTGCTCGGCTATCGGCACTGTGGCAACGAAGTCTACTTGGATCGCAACGGCAAAATCCGAAAACTGGGACGGCTGATGAAGCGACGAGACCGGTGGCGTGGTTTTCTTAGCGGGCTTTGGAACTGGAAAATCGATCACTTTTCCGACCATTCGATCCATCGATACATTAAAGCGATCGAGAGTGCGGTCGAAGCAGAAAAGGCCGATTTGGCGGCAGGCGGTGTCGCAAAAACGAGTGAGTACTTCGCGGGGACCGAACGCGAATGGACCGAGGAACCCGATTCAAAAACGATGAGTTTGCAGGAATGACCCAGCCAGAAAACAGGGACGATTCGGTTCCGATCAGCGAGATCCGAGAAGGGCACGTCGAGGTCGATGGCGTGCGATTGAAACTTTCGCATCCCTACCATTCGCCAGGCCAATGGATTGGCCAGCAAGAGGTTCTGATGCAACTGCTAGCATGCTGGATCACGGTCGACGAAAACGACTTGCCGTTGACGCCACGGTTAACAGGACCGCCGGGCGTCGGGAAGACTCAGTTGGCGATTGCCGCCGCGGAAGCGCAAAAACGTCCGCTCTTCATCTACCAGTGTACGGCCGACACGCGCCCCGAAGACCTGTTGATCACTCCGGTACTCAGCCAGGGCGGCCAGATCTCGTATCACGCTTCGCCCTTGGTCACCGCGATGTTGGTCGGCGGTGTGTGCATCTTGGACGAAGGCAACCGGATGAACGAAAAGTCGTGGGCATCGCTCGCCCCGCTGCTGGACGGTCGTCGCTACATCGAATCGATTGTTGCGGGGATCACGATCCCCGCGGCGAGTGAGTTTCGCTCGGCGGTGACAATGAACCAAGATGAATCCACGTTCGAGATTCCTGATTACATCATGAGTCGGCTGCAACCGACGTTGCCGGTCGGATTTCCGAGCAAACAAGATGAGATGGCGATTCTGCAATACCATTTGCCGTTCGCGAAAGCGGAGATGTTAGCGATGACGGTTGAGTTTCTGCAGCATTCCCATGAACTGAAACTCGATTTTTCACCACGCGACGGTATCAACCTGCTGCGGTTCGCCATCAAGCGAATGATCCAAGATCCTGCGCATCCGGTCAATTCGGACGAAGCGTGGCAGGAAGCCCTTGAGAAATGTTTGGGTGAAGACGCAATCGATCTCGAATCCTTGGCACAGCGTCGTCGCCGGACGCTTGGCGGGGATGCCGTGCCGTTGGGGCTGGCCGATCTATTCTTCGATTTGAATGATCCGATGCATCCGGATCGTGAGGATCTTGATGAGGAGGACGATCAGGAGGACGATGATTTTTAGGCCGGCGTCTTTCGCAACCTAGAACCCGGCCGGGCTGTTGAACTCGGCATAGTCGTCGAACTCACTGTGGCGGTCCGGGGCTCGGTCGCTGAATTGCGTGAAGTCACCTTCCCAGGTCAACGCAACATCGCCGATCGGACCATTACGCTGTTTGGCGATAATGATCTCGGCTTGCCCCGCGTATTGAGCCTTCTCCTCACCACGGTGATAGTACTCTTCGCGATGCACAAACATCACAACATCCGCATCCTGCTCGATGGCGCCCGATTCACGCAGATGGCTCAAACGCGGTCGGTGATCCTTGCTGTCTTCCGCCTGACGATTCAATTGGGACAAGCACAACAACGGCACATTCAGCTCTCGGGAAACGCCCTTCAACCTTCGTGCGATTTTCGCAACCTGCTCTTGCCGCGGGTCACGCGAATTATCGGGTTCAATTAGTTGCAAATAGTCAATCACAATCAAGCCCAGCGACCCCAAACGGCGTTTGATTCGCCGCGCACCCGCGGCAATTTCGCTGACCGTACGACTTGGGGAGTCGTCCACAAACAACGGCGCTTCGCTAATTTCATTGGCTTTGCGAATCAATCGCTCGCGGTCATCCGATGAAATCGTGCCATTCCGCAAGCGATGACCGTTGACCCGTGCAAGCGAACAAAGCATGCGGTCGGCCAACTCGATTCCAGACATTTCCAGCGAGACAAATAACACGGGCGACCGCGCTTCAATCGCAACCTCTTCGCCAATGTTCATCGCTAACGCGGTTTTCCCCATCGAGGGGCGAGCCGCTAAAATGATCAGTTCACCGTTGTGTAGTCCACCGGTCATGGCATCGAAGTCGGTGAAACCGGTTTCACAACCACCATCGACATGATCACCGCTCATCCGTGCTTCCATGCGGTCCATTGCCGCATGCAGCACATCGGTCAAACTGCTGACCGCATTGCCGGAGCGGCCGTCCATGATCGCGAAGACTTTCTGCTCGGCCTGTGCACACAACTCTCTCGCATCGCTGGCTTGATCGTACGAATCGCGCAAAATCTCCGTACTCGCTTCAATCAATTTTCGGTAGACCGCTTTTTCGGAGACGACGTTCCCGTAGTAGACCGCATGGGCGGCGTTGGGCACCGCGCCAGACAACTTGGCTAAGTAGGCCGCACCACCGACCTTTTCGAAGTCACCTTTGGTTCGCAAACGGGAAACCAATAGCGTGATGTCGATCTTTTCACCGAGATCGTGCATTTCACGCAAATGTTCGTAGATCTTTTGATTCGCCTCGTCGTAAAAATCGTCTGCTTTCAACGAAGCGATGTCATCACACACGATCGGCATCAGCAGGATGCTGCCGAGCACCCCCATCTCGGCCTCAAGATCGTAAGGCGGTTGCCGCTGCAAGATCTCACTTGCACTCGCTTCACGCTTCTTTTTTCCGTTATTGGGATAGGGACGGTCGGCTGCGAACATAGTTCCGGTCCATGGTGTTCTTGGAAAAAATCGTGTTCTTGGAAAAGAAGAGGCAATCGGACGGTATCGATTTCCTCTGCCCTCATTTGATCGAGACGAGATCGGCTGTCAAGTTAGAAACGCTCGAATTACCCTGTTCTCAACAGCGTTTCAAGACGCTCGATCGCTTCGCGTGCCGACATCGCCCCAGGCCCCCGGCCAATCGTTTTTCCCGCAGCGAGCCATTTCTTGACATTCCGCTCCGCAGCGATCGCGGTAGAGTGCGATCGCCCCCCGAAATGGCTGGCGATCTGGGCATAGGCGGACGACGTCATTTGTCGCGACAAATACATCGCCAGCATACGCGGTTCGCAAATCGCTCGAGCTTGCGATGCACTGCGCAAATCATCGGCCGGCAATCGGAACGCTTCACAGACAACCTGCTCGATCGACGAAAGTGTCACGGTCGGCTGAGCGGTGCGTAGCAGCTCGCCACCAAATTGCCGAATCTCGTCCATCGTTGCCATCCGGCCAAACATTTTCTGTAGCGTCGCAACCAAGTTCACCACGCCGCTAAGCACCCGACCATCGCCAGCGAGTTGCGAATTGATCTCGGAAACGATCGCATGGGGCCACTCGAGATCGCATCGTTGGTCGATCAAACGTTGAAGCACCGTTAGCCGTGTGGCCTTATCAAGTGAGTGCATCGGACAAACCAATCCGCTGGCCATTCGCCCCGTCAATTCTCGAGACAGCCCTTCGATTTCCGAGGGGGCCTGATTCGCAGTAAAGATGATGGGTCGGCCCGCTTCGATCAACGCCTCCACGGTGTACAACATTTCGCGAAGCGTCGCACTTTTCGCACTCAGAAACTGAACATCATCAATCAACAAGGCGTCCACGTCACGGTACCGTTTCCGAAACTCTGGTAATCCGGTGCCGCCAACCGATTTGCAAAAATCATTGGTAAACTTCTCACCAGAAATCTGCATGACACGGCGCATCCGGTGACCACGACGAAATTGATCCGCAAGCGCGTTCAACAAATGCGTTTTGCCGATCCCCGAGGGACCGTACAAGAACAGTGGCGTTGCAGTCGAGGGGCTCTGACAAGCCATCATGATCGCAGTGTGTGCCAATTGATTCGATTCGCCTGAAACGAATGTTTGCAGCGTCATCGCAGCACGAGCGGCTGCCGCAGGCGACAAGGGGGCCGGATTCGACGTTGGGCTCGATGATTCGAAAGGGGGCAGTGCCGGTTGGTCCAACCGGACAACTTGGCGGCGTTTGGATTGTCCTTTCGTCTTGGAAGACGTCCCCGCCAACAACGATGACAGCGACTGTGAACTCGCTCGAGTGCGTTCGTTTGATTTTTTTAATGCCGCAGCGCGGCGTTGGCGTGGCGACAGCGGTTTTTCATCCTCGAGTTCCGATTCGTCGCTGATCGGAGTCTCTGCCTCCGATTCAATCTCCAGCGGCAACTCCGATTGCGTCGCTTTCGGGCGACCGAGTTCAAGCGTCACGCAATGCGTGGTGCCAAACACATGAGCCGCCGCAGCCCGTAACGGCTGCATGCAGTTTTGCCGCATCCGATCGAGTGCAAATTGGCCACTGACCAATACCACGATCCGCTGCGCGTTCTGCGGCTCGACCAAAGAGTCGTTCTGGCTGCCACGATCGACCGCGAAGACGACCCCGTGATGAAACCACAAACGGAACCGATCTGCACCAATGCGCTCTCTCAACGCCTCCTTGAATCTTTCGACGACGGCCGTGTCATCGATGCAGCCTTGCGATGCAGACATACCGGTAGCGCAATCCTCCTTCATGGATACTTGGCGATCGAGCCATTATGCGCTTGTCCGCCGAGAAGATGGAGGCGACCAAAGCGTCAATGGAAAGAAATGTCGTGAGTTTTTTTCTGAAACAGCGAGAAAGCGGCCTAAGCGTTGGCGAAGTTCACTCCGATCCGACTTAGAATCGAATCCGAACGGGTCGTGC
Organism: Novipirellula artificiosorum; assembly: GCF_007860135.1. Lineage (NCBI taxonomy): Bacteria > Pseudomonadati > Planctomycetota > Planctomycetia > Pirellulales > Pirellulaceae > Novipirellula > Novipirellula artificiosorum. The sequence continues at coordinate 173,083 of NZ_SJPV01000002.1, read as the reverse complement.
CAACCTAGCTCCGCTGGGCGGCAACGGCGCCTTCCCATGCTTCAAAGGGGTTGTCCCCACGACCAATCCAAACCGACTCGCGAATTCATTCGCTCGCCCGTCTATCTCGGTCAGTGAGAGGCCAGATTCTATGGTTGCTAGCATCCAAGTCAAATGGTTCGAACTCTTCTGCAGGAACTTTTTTCGGACGCTGACTTTGGACGTCGTCACAACCCAAAAAAGACTGCGATACGGCAAGGTTCCCAGAGGCCGGTCGCACCGACCGATTCGGCTGGTGGAGTGGAGAGGTTGGTGGAAAATATGTTGGTAACAAAATCCGAACCAAACCTTCATCTTGTCGGCCTCTCCGTAACTTATTGCCCCAACATGGTTTAAGCGATGGCATCCAGCGAACATGGAGAATCGGAGGCCAATTCGAGCCGCTACAGTTTTTTGACCGCTACCGATTCATTGAGCATGCAACGCATGCCACACGCCTCGTACAAGCGGCGGGCGTAGTGGTTCTGTTGGTCCACCGCCAAGATCATCCGATCGGCTCCAAATTGATGACTGGTTTGCAGCGCAAACTGCATCACCTGCGAGCCAAAAGATTCACCACGGACGTCGGCAACGATCCCCATGTAAACCAACTCGGTGACCGCCGCGTTGGGATTCCCGTTCGGTGGTGCATCGGCCTCATCCTCCCCACCATGCAGCCCCATGATCAGCACCCCCACCGAAGCTGCCCCCCTTTCGCGATCGATCGCATCCGATTTACGCAGGATCTCAAACCACAACTGGGGTGCAAAGGCGGCGGATTGCTGGTAATTGCGCAAGGTTTCTGCAGCCGTTCTGTATTTCAGCAGTGCCGGGCAATCGAGGGTGTCGACGTACGTTTGTTGCACGAGTGACGCGAACTGGTCTGGACGGGCCAAATTGCCACCCTCCCACTGCAGCGGCCGAAAGCTCAATGTCTCGGGAATGTTGGCCAGCGGTGCGATTTTGGAGCCGTTGAGGTCGACGGTCATGTAGTCCAAATCGGCCGCCCATTCGAAGCCGAGGCCTTCGCTCCATGTTTCGGCAGCTTCGCTATAATCGTCTGCGTCCGTCGCCCACTGAACGAAATGAACGCCTCGCTGCACAAGTGTCTGGTTCAAAAGCGTGCGTAAGGAGCGGATCGCTTCGGGCGGATGGCCGTTTTGATGGCTGTCAATCCAACCGGCGTGCAACATCGTGGCAGAGTCATTTGGCGGCTCCGTGGCTCCTTTGACATGATCGATCAAGATTGCGGCAGCGATGCGAGCTTCACACCCCGCTGCCTCGTCGATCGCCTCAACAATCACGATGGCGTCACCCTTGCCGTCGTCGATGGCACTGCGCAGTTGATCCACAATGATTTGACCGCGCGCAATCGAAAGCTTCTCAAGTAGCTTCGGCAAAAAGGCCGTCAACTCCGCTAAGTCGGCTAGGCGAGTTCGGATGGAGCTCAATGAAGGGTTCCCGTTGTTGGACGGAGTACTATCTGTTCGGATGCGGTCCACGTATGATGTTTTGTACCGTATTACTTGGTTCGCCGCACGGACCGTGCTTGGCACCACTCTCGATTCTCAACCCACAGGTACCTCGGTATGATTCACCAACGATCGCCTTCTCTGATTCTCGCGATGACCGTTGGATTTGTCACTTTTTTCGCTACAGATTCAGCCCACGCGCAACTATTTCCTCGACTGCGGGCTCGGCTGAACGGATCATCGTATCGCCCCGGAGCGCCCTATCGCGAACCCGCTCAGCGACCGATGCCGTCCAATGGCTCGCTGAATTCGGGCAGGAACTCAGCCGATCGAACGCTGCGTTCGATGCGCCCCGCCCAGCCCGTTTCGCCCAATCGCGCTGACTTGCCCCAATCGGACGCGGAAGCGGACGAATTGCTCGGAAAGTCGATCTTGGATCGGGGTGACACCACCGACTCGGCGGTCGGTAACGTTTCGATCGGAGTGGACGTCAAGTCGTCGAGTGCTCAACCGGGGGGATTGCCTGAGGGGTTGATCGTCAGTCGGATTTCCGACCAATCGCTGGCGGATGAAGCTGGATTGCGAGTGGGAGATTTGATCATTTCGCTCGACGGCCAACCGACGGCGAACGTGGCGGCGGTGCGGGGCGTCTTGGACCAGAAAAAGCCAGGCGATCGCGTGGTGGCACGAGTGATCCGAGGTCAAGAATCGGGAAACCTGTCGCTACCGTTGGTCGAGCAGCTTGCAGAGACACCTGCGGCCTCCGAGACGCTGAAAAAGTCCGTTGCGGCTCAGCCTCGCGGTGACATGTCTGCAGCCAGGCTGGGAATTGAGGTCGAAAACGGCCAGAACATCCGAGGAGCTGTCGTCAGCCATGTGAAACCGGGGTCAGCCGGCGAATCGCTGGGGCTGCGAACGAGTGATCGGATCGTTTCGATCGACGATGAGTTTATCGCCTCTGGCGAACAATTCCTCAACAAATTGAGCGATTGGAACAGCCAAGAACCGCTCGAAATTCAGCTCATTCGGGACGAAAAACTCTACACGATGTCTTTGGACCTAACAGCGGCCAAGCCATTTGCACCGAACGGGGAAAAGGCCGCAGCCGCTTCGATTGCCGGCTCTGGAGAGATGCCTTTGGACTCGGCGACCGAAAAAAGCAGCGGAAAGTCGGTGCTAGGTGGCATCGGCTCGGCGCTAGGAGGCTTGTTCGGTGGAATGGGCGGCGACACGAAGGAGCCGTCAGCAGTTGAGACCGCCACGCCAAGGGTCACCGAACCATCGGTACAGCAATTGCCTCAGCAGGAGCCGACGGCGATAGCAACGGAGGAGGATGATCTCGCTTTGGGCGACGATGAACCGATTGGACAACTCGGTTTCGAGGACCTCCGTGCGCCCGTTCCAGTGCCCATCGAACCTCAACCGCGGGATTTTGAGTAGTTAGCATTGACGAATTGGAGGTTTTTGAAGCGAATCGGTGCTGAGAAGTAAAGATGTACCGATTGTTTGGCCGATAGGGGTTGTGAGGACAATTGACGCACAGCGTGTGCAGCAAGAGTCTGATGATATCGACCTCCTAGCCAATCGCCGGAAATTCACGAAGGCACCAACGATGAGCCACCAGTCGAAGAAACAACGCATCACACGTTTAGCCGCGGCGGCGGTTTTTTCAGGTCTTTGCGTGATTTCCGCAACCGGATGCCAGGTTTCGCTCAACGGCCAAACGCTGCCGAGCCCGTATTACTTGCAGGACGATATCCAATACTTCCCCGCAGGGCCCGAATTCAAGCTGCCGCGTGAAGCCGCGGCACTCAAAGCGGCTCGGGCCGAAGAAAAGCTCGATCGTCGCTAACAATCCAGCCAAGCCTTGTTGGATCTTAGCATGCGGTTCGCTCCCTCCGGCATGCGGGCGAATTCTTGTTAAGACGGGACGATTCTGTCCCCAAACGCGAACTCGCTTCGCATGCGGTCGCAGCCCCGACGATTCAAGACTCGTCGCCGGCTCTCATGAACGGCGTCATCACCGAGTCGAATTCGCAAAACTCTTCTTCGCTGAAGTAAAGCTTGAGCTCGCGAGAGGCGGCTTCTTCACCGTCACTGGCATGAACCAGGTTCATCTGCCGGCTACTGCTGTAGTCGCCGCGAATGGTTCCCGCAGCTGCCTTCAACCCGCTCGTCGCTCCGAGCATTTCACGAACAACGCGGATCACTTCCAATCCCTCGATCGCCATCGCCAAGACAGGAGCCGAGGTGATAAATGCCTCGAGCCCCCTGTAGAAAGGTTTCTCGACGTGTTCCGCATAATGCTGTCGTGACAGCTCAGGAGTGATTCGGATCATCTTCATCGCGACGATTTCGAGCCCCTTGGCTTCGAATCGCGAGATCACTTCGCCCATCAATCGGCGTTGAACACAATCGGGCTTCAGTAGTACCAGTGTACGTTGCATTGAAAACGTTTCTCCACGCCAAAGATCCAGCGACGATGCTCGCGCGAAGAACTTGGCAAACTTTGTAGCAAAACAGTGTAAAGTCAAAAGCCGCCAGAACGTCCCGAGCGGCCAACCCGACACAGTATCAACCGGTTTGACATGCGCGCAAAGGGTATCAAAATGACCGGGCCCGCATCGTGCGTGTCAGCATCACAAGGCGATGACGCGTCCCAACGATAGCCGTCACAGCAAATCAATCGATCGTGGGCAATCGCACCGGTCGGTTTTGCGTGGGCGCACCAGCCGGCATGGGGAGTCGCACCGGGCTCGTGGTTGCACTTTGCCCCAGGCTCGCCATTGGACGTGAAGGCGTGGGAGCGTTCACGGCCGGCAGCCGTACCGGTTCGTTGCTCTGCACGGAGCGATTCAGGACTGCGACGCGCCGTGGCTCAGGTGGAACCGGGAACCCGTCGACCACAGGATCCAAGCTAGGCGTGTCCAGACTGAGAATCGGATTGACGACCGGTGCCAACCGCCCAACTCGGATCGGCAGCGGCAAACGTGCCGAATCAGGGATGTTTTTCTGCAACTCTTCTGCGGGCATTTCTTCTGCGGGTCGTTCATCCATGTCGGCTCGGGGATTCCAAGCCTCATCGGTTGGCACCCCATAACGCATCGCGGGTGTCTCGTCTTCGCTTCCGTAGAGCGGCAGATTGGGCGGAGGCGTCAGGTGGCTCATCGGTTCAAAATAGTGAGATCCGTATTGACTCGGCTGATAAAAGAGGGCCCCTCCTTGCAAGCAGCCCGGTTGGTCACACGCTTGATCGCACCCACCTTGGCATCCGGCATCTCTACACCGGGATCCCTGTTGCTGCATTTCACAGAAGGTTTTTGGTGGCAAATCCGCCAAAATCCGGCATTCCGAGCACTGACACGCTTGGTAGCCGTCCCCCCAACCGACACCCCACAATCGACCCAGCCGGTTCACATGTGTATGCCATTCTGCTTCGGCGCGATGCTCCGCCGTGATCGCAGCCGTAATCACCATGGCAGCGGCCGCAACCATCGAGAAGGTGAACATTTCCTGAGAGCGTGACTTGTCTCTATTCATCAAATTCATCCATTGACGGATCGTTAAATCGTGGCAGCAGCGACCCGGGAAGGACAAACCAAGGCCGCATTTCTCCCCCAAATCGGCCTTCCGGATTATCGGTGGCTGGTGTTTCAATCGGTTCGTTCGCGACCAACCGACGCAATGGCATGCAGAAGCATGCAGGGTTTTGTGATCTGAGGAGTCAGTTCTAACGATCATGCCGACGATGCGTACGGCAACGCACAGCGATCCGGCAAATCGAAGCATCGGGTTTGTGCATGTGGACAAATGACCAAAGATCACGACCTAGACTTGCTCAGTTTCCCTCAGACGAGCGGCAGAAGCCAATTTACCATTTGTACGACGGACAACCTTGTCCGTCGCGACTTCCAACGGACTTGGAAGCCCGCCGTACGGTAAGAAAGCTTTTGCCTGTCGCCTAAAAGTTCAAAACAAAACACTCATGCTTGACGATCAAACTCATGTCCAATCGCTCTCGAATCCTTGTTGACCCCAAGGTCCAATGGTCCATCGCCGCTCGTGTGATGTTTCATTGGACGCTGTTTGTGCTCTGCTTGATTGCCGTCAATGTGTCGGTACGGACGTTTGCAGCCGTGATCAACCAACCGTTTTGGGAAGCCGTGAAATCATCCACTTTGGCTCAGGCACCGATTTTGGTGGTGATGGCAGTGATGTTGCCGATCTTTTTGCGTGACACACTGGTGCTGAGCAATCGATTCGCCGGCCCGATGTACCGTTTGCGGACGGCGATCGCCTCGGTTGCTAAGGGGGAAACGGTTTCATCGATCAAGTTTCGCGATGGCGACTTCTGGCAAGACGCTGCAACCGAATTCAATACGGTCTTGAACGAGTTGAACACGCTCCGCCAGCAGAACGCAGAGCTTCAGGGCAAAATCGAAGCCACTTCGGAAGAATATGCCCATTAGCGAAGAATTCCTCCCATAAACCGATAAATGCAGTAGGCCGACTTCGCGAAGCGGCAAGTGTTCGTCATAATGCGCCACAGGATTCCTTGCCTCACCTGTGACGAGCTTTGAAAATGAAATTGCAATTGATGGTGCTGCCGCGATCGTTTCGCACCGCAGCCCTGTGGTGCGTTAGCGGTTGGTTTCTGATCAGCGAAATGGCCTTGCCGACGGCGCTGGCGCAGCAAACGTCGACGGAGGGAGGGACCGCTACGACGCAGTCGGAAACGCAGCCCGTTGACCCCAAACCCGCGGACACGTACACGCCCGATCCAGGGCAGGCCGACTTTGATGAAGCCGTGCTGGCGCGCATCGACGCGGAAACTCCCGCAGAGCTTGAGGCGGTATCAACGCTGCTTGAGTCGGCATTGGCCAAGGGGCTGAACGAGGAAAACACCGCTTTTGCGAAGAAGATTCTTGGCAGCGTGCTGCTTCAGCGTAGTCAACAACTCGCCGCGGTGATGGCGCGTGTCCGTGGCCGTCGCCAGATACAGCTCCGTGACGAGGCGCTTGAAGTGCTCGACGATGCGGTCGAAAACGACCCGACGTTAGTCGAAGCCTTTTTGTTGATCGCAAGGTTGAACTTGGTACTGGACGAGAACCCCGAGAAAGTCGTCGAAGCCGCCACCAAAGCGATCGAGTTGCTTGAGGACGATCCGGTGCAACAATCGGGTGCCTATTTGCTGCGAGCCATCAAGCAAGACTCCGATCAAGAAAGAATGGACGACTTGAACAAGGCGATCGAGATTGATCCAACCAATGTCGAAGCGCTACAAGCTCGCGCCGCGCTGCGGATGCAGCAGGACGACGTTGACGGCGCGATTGCGGACATGGAACAAATTCTGACCGAGCAACCGGGCAACCAAATCCTTGCCCAAGCGGTCGTCCAAGAATTGGTCGATCGCAAACGAATGGACGATGCAATGGCGCTCGTGACCAAGTCGCTCGAGGCGAAACCCAGCGAAGGGATGTATCGCATCCGAGGATTCTTGTACCGCATGCAAGGTAAAGATGAACAGGCGGTCGCGGACTTCAACAAAGCGCTCGCGATGCAGCCGAAGGATCCGATTTCCATGTTGCAACGCGCCGAAATTGCACTCTCACGTGGCGACATCAAAGCGGCCAAAGAAGACATGCGAGCGGCGATTCGGATCAACCCTTCAGTCGCCGAGGCCGATGCGACGATCTTCGTTCGTTGCTTGATCGCTGTCGAAGAGGGCCGCATGGCAGATGCAATCAATGACATGAAATTGTTGGCGGGACGTGATCCGTCGAGTGTCGATCGCCAACTTCAATTGGCAACGTTGTACTCCCGCGACGAGCGGCCGCGAAAAGCGATCGAAGTACTGAACGGTGTTCTCGATCGCGATCCAAACAATGCATCGGTGTTGCGGTCGCGCGCCGACGCATTGCTGAGTGTTGGTGAACATGCCGAAGCGATTGCCGACTACGAGCGTGCCATCGATCATGCAGAGGATTCGAACGTCGATCTGCCAGGCATCTTGAATAACTTGGCCTGGGTTCTGGCAACGTCACCCAATGACGAGGTCCGCAATGGAAAGCGGTCCGTCGAACTGGGACAACAAGCGGCGGAACTGACCGAGTACAAAGAGGCCCACATCCTCAGCACCCTGGCCGCCGGCTACGCCGAAACCGGGGACTTCGAAAAGGCAATCGAGTGGAGCAGCAAAGCGGTGGAACTTGGCGAGGCCGAAGAAAATCCTCAAACGGAACAGTTGAAAGAAGAACTCGAAAGCTACCGCGAAAACAAGGCTTGGCGGGAACAGCAAGAAGTTGAAGAAAACGAGGTTCCTATTCTTGAACCGGATGACCTGATCGATACCTGATTCACTCCTCACCCACAAAACTCGAAACCCAGCAATCTTTAGATATGCCACAACCAGCAAAGCTCGCGCTCGAAGACGGTACCGTTTACCAAGGTGAATCGATCGGCTCGGCCGGCGAAGTCGACGGCGAAGTTGTCTTCAACACCGCGATGACCGGATACCAAGAAATATTGACCGACCCCAGCTATCGTGGCCAAATTGTCACGATGACCTACCCGGAAATCGGGAACTATGGCGTCAATTCCATCGATATCGAGCACGACGCTCCCTCGTTGGCGGGCTTCATCGTTCGTGAAGACAGCCGCATCTACAGCAACTATCGAGCAGAAGGTGATCTGCAGAGCTATCTAAAGAAGCACAACCTGGTCGCGATCGCCGGGATCGATACACGAGCACTCGTGCGTCGCATTCGCACCGAGGGAGCGATGCGCGGCGTATTGTCCACACTGGATTTGGATAACGAAAGCTTGATCCAGAAAGCAAAAGCGTCACCCGGATTGGTCGGTCGAGATATCGTTCGCGAAGTGATGCCGAACCAGACTCATGCCTGGGACAGCCGACTCGATGATTGGACGGCATTGGAGATCGGCGATGCAAGATCCGACAACAGCGGTGCACATGTCGTCTGCATGGACTTCGGCATGAAGTGGAATATCCCGCGACATTTTGCATCGCGTGGCAATCGAGTGACCATTGTTCCGGGTAATACGTCGGCCGACGAGATTCGAAAACTCGAACCCCATGGCGTCTTTTTGTCCAACGGACCCGGCGATCCCGAGCCTCTCGAATATGCCCACCAAACGATCCGCGAATTGATTGGAGACGTACCGATTTTCGGCATTTGCCTCGGACATCAATTGTTGTCTTTGGCGTGCGGTGCGAAGACCTTTAAGTTGAAATTTGGCCATCGAGGTGTTAACCAACCGGTCTTTGACTTGACCACCGGCAAAGTGGAAATCACGACACAGAATCACGGTTTTGCGGTGGAAGAGGAATCGCTTCCCGATTGTCTCGAAGTGACGCATCGCAACTTGAACGATGACACGGTCGCGGGCGTTCGCCACCGCCAACACAATGCGTTCGGCGTCCAATATCATCCCGAAGCAGCCTCGGGGCCTCATGATAGCCACTATTTATTCGAGCGATTCCAAGAGCAGCTCAATCAACCGGTATGATGTACTCGCTAAGCGACGTCGTGCCGTTATTAAGTCGTTCTTTATCGACGAGTTACGGAACCGTTACCTCTCCTTTGGGCTCACTGTTACACACATCTAGCCTGACGAAATTTTTTTGATTCCGGCCCAAAAGCGAGCCAACCGGCGGACAGGCTGTGAGTCTGCTGAAGACCGATCCAAAGCGTTTTCGTGCCAGGATGGCTGTTTTGCGACGGGCGATCGATGTAGCCGCCCAGACTCGCGATCATCTTTATCATCTCGTTGAGCGTCGGAGGCGTCTGCGGAAGACAAGAATTCTTGTCATGACGATGGATCGCTAGCATTAGCAAAAGATGTGTGTAACAGTGAGCCTTTGGGAGAGGTCGAGCCTAAGCGAGGGAGAGGGAAGACAGGCTGCGATGACAACCTGAAATTCCAGCACGGTTTCTATACCGGCCCTCCCCCTCGCTGCGCTCGCCCCCTCCCGCTGCGGAGGTCGTTGCACCGCGCATCTCGGGTGGTGTCTAATACATCTGTGGCGTAGGTGACGAGATTTCGCTCTGGACCTTCGACATACCGCTGCGAATGATTGTTGCCTTGCGGTTCGCGCTGGTGCTGCGAACATGGGAAAGCCTGTTGCACGGAGGTGCGGTTCATGGGTGCGGTGGCTCTCGGACTCCTCGGTCAAAAAACCGGCTCATCCGACCGAAGCGCGCGAAACCCAGACTCAAGGTTTTTTGGAGGTATGGCTCCGGTGTCCAATGATCTCTTAGAAAAGAGTCCCCGACGGTCGGTCGTCCGCCGGGAACCGATAGCACCCTTGGCGCACCGTCGACCGGGATATCCCTTGTCAAGTTGCACCTCTGCAGAGCTCGACTCCGTTTCTACCGGCAACCGCACGATAACAAGTGAAAATAGCTCCTGCCAGCAATGATTGGACACCGGAGAGATGCCTCGAAAACCTCCTGCGCACGCTTCCGCCGGATGAGCCAAAAAACCTAGGTGCGCAAGAGCCTCAGCAAGCTTACACCTTCGCAAAAATCGGACAAGCGACGCAGACCTTGTGGACCGGAATGCAACGCTGCCACGACCTGTCCAAAGCATGGAACACATTCGGACCAGGAGCCAAAAAATATCACCGGATTAGGATGTGGGGTACAACGAGCCTTTGGGAGAGGTCGGCGTCTAAACGCCGGGAGAGGGGTTTTCGATACCGGCCCTCGCCTCGCTGCGCTCGACCGCTCCCGCTGCGCGGGCAGGGGTGGCTGGATACCTAAACACTGCAGTCGTTACAACTTGAAAACTACACGACGTATTTTCGGGGCGAGAAGTGCGGGGAAATAACGGGCTCGGGAGCGAACTTACCCTCGCACCGATTTTCGTAGTGCCTGGATGAATTCGGGGCCGGTGCCGCAGCAGCCACCGACGAACTTGGCACCGGCTTGAACGAGTGCGGGACCGTGTTTGGCAAATTCCTCCGCACTGGTTCGATAAACGACCTCACCATCGCAAATCTGAGGCACGCCAGCATTCGCTTTGATCCAAATCGGTAAGTCCGTCGCTCGATGAAGCTGCTGACAGACGCCCACGTACGATTCAATTCCTTGCCCACAATTCGCGCCAACGACATCCGCACCGGCAACGGTCAACTCGGTTGCGACCTTTTCGGCAGTATCACCCATCATCGTGCGATCGAGTTCTTTGCCCGAATCGAACACCATACTGACCACCACGGGCAATCCCGTTCGTTTGGCGGCCGCAAGCGCCAGTTTTGCTTCGGCCAAATCCGACATGGTTTCCACAAGGATCGCAGCGACACCGGCTGACGCAAGCGCCGCAGCCTGTTCGGAAAACGCTGCGTCCAATTCCGATTCGCTGACCTCGCCGGTCATCAGCATCTTGCCACTGGGACCAATCGATCCGAACACGATCGCCAAATCGCCAGCGGCGCGAAGCGAAATCTCCGCTGCCGCACGATTGATCGCCTGCACTTGAGCTGACAACCCGTAACCATCGAGTGCCAAACGGTTCGACCGGAATGTATTGGTTAAGACCACTTGGCTTCCGGCCTCGACGTACGCTCTCGGAACACACTCGACCTGTTCCGCATGCGACAAGTTCCACTCATCAGGGCAATCACCGCTGGAAAGCCCTCGCTGCTGGAGCTGTGTCCCCCAGGCCCCATCCAAAATCACCGGTCCATCGGCCAACAACTGTTTGATCAACTCGGTCATCAGGTCTTTCTTTCACGGGGACAATTCAGCAAACGTGTCGAGAAAGGTTATACTTGCTGTTTGACGGGCAAACAAGTTGCTCCTTCCATCCCGCCATCCGTGTCATCACCATGAATTCCCGCCAGCGCGTCCTCTCAGCCATCAACCATCAACAACCCGATCGAGTGCCCATTGATTTGGGTGGCACTCGCCAATCAGGCATCGCTGCGTCCACTTACCACGCCCTGAAACAACGATTGGGAATCAATACTCCGACGCAAATATTTGATTGTTACCAGATGTTAGCAGAGGTCGAACGTCCCGTCATGGAGAGATTCGGAGCCGACATCATCGGGCTGAATCGACCTCAAGTGGCGTTTGGAATCGATAATTCAGATTGGAAACCCTGGACCCTATTTGACGGAACGCCCGTTGAGGTCCCGGGCGGTTTTCATCCGGTCACGGAGCCCTCGGGCGACTTGGTGTTGATGCGAGACAAGGCACCGATTGCCCGCATGCCCAAAAATGGCTTCTATTTCGATCGACTTGAAAAGTATCCGGGCGCCGCCCATTTACCGGTTGCCGAAGTCAATCCGCCGCTCATGTCGTCTGAACTTGCAGAACATTATCGTTGCCATGCAGAAGCCTTGTGGCAAAACACCGACTTTGCGATCGTTGCCCCGATGGGCCCCCCCTACGAACTGTTCTTTGGTCTCGGCACCGGCGATTTCTCCGCTTGGATGATGACGTTAGCGACCGAGCCCGATTACGTGGACGAATTGCTTGGCAAGTTGACAGACCTGTGGATCACGAACCTAAGCCGTTTTGCGGATGCCGTGCAGGATCGTGTTCCGATCCTTCAAATTTGCGACGATTTTGGAATGCAACACGCCCCTTTTCTGTCGCCCAAGATGTTTCGCGAGCGGATCATGCCGTTTTACCAACGAGGTATCCGCTGGATACACGAGAATACGGAAATGAAAGTCCTGCTGCACTCCGATGGCGCTCTACGAACGTTGATCCCCTCGTTGATCGAAATGGGCGTCGACATTCTAAATCCAGTGCAAACGAGCGCCGATGGAATGGATGGAGCGGAATTAAAGGCCGAGTTCGGTTCGCAACTGGTGTTCTGGGGCGGATCGCTTGATTGCCAACACACCCTTCCGTTCGGGACGATTGACGAGGTTGTCGCGGAAGTGACCAAGCATGTCTCGGCGTTCGCTGCTGGCGGAGGATACGTCTTCGCCCCCGTCCATAACATTCAAGCGAGCGTCCCCATTGAGAACATGATCGCCATGTACGACACGGCGATCGCGGTCGGTTAGGACATTCCTTTATGCTTCGGTTTTGTCGAGTCGAATTCGCAGAGCATCGAGTAGGACCGCAACGACGATCACGATGCCCGTGATGATCTGCTTTCTCGAATCCGAAACACCAAGTTGTGCCAAACCGGTTTGCAGCACCGCAATGATCAAGACACCCAACAGTGAGCTGATCACGCTACCACGCCCCCCCATCAAACTGGTGCCACCGATCACGCACGCTGCGATCGCAGACAACTCGATGCCGATGGCGGCATTGGGATCGGCCGTCGACAATCGCGACGTTTGTGCAATCGCGGCCAAGCCGCACATCAATCCGCTGAGGACAAACACGCTCACCGAGTAGGGAGACGCCCAGATTCCTGACATCCGAACCGCCTCTCGATTGGTTCCGATCGCGACACAATAGCGACCGAAAACCGTCCGCGTTAGCAAAAACTGGCCAGCGATGACGATCACGATTGCGACCAAGAAGGCGGGCGACACCATCAATCCAGGCAAGGGCTCACCGATCCATTCCACCGACGACCCAATGTACCGCGTTTGGCTGGCCGTCACCTCTTTCGCGCCGCCTCGCGCAATTTCCAGCATCCCCAAGGTGACGATAAAGGAGGGGATTCCGAAACCGACCGAAATCAAGCCACTCGCCAATCCACATACCGCACCGGTTAATAAGCATGCGATGATAGCAGCCCACATCGGCCACCCGGCATCCACCATCAGCACGCCGAAGACAGCCGCCGACAGCGCCAACACACTCCCCACCGACAAGTCGATTCCTCCGATGACCAGCACCAACGTCATACCGACGGCTAAGAAGGTCAAATCAGGAATTTGGTTTGCAATCGACACCGCCGTCCCGGCTTGAAAAAAGTTCTCGCTCAGCAGACTAAACACGGCGACCAGAGAGACCAACACGGCCAACAATGCGATGTACTGGATCAACGATCGAGTCATGACCGATTCCTTCATGAGCGTTCCTTTTCCACATAGCCCGAAAACGCCGCTTGCATGATTCGATCCTTCGACCATTCATGACGTTCAAAGACTTGAACCATCCGGCCATTGGACATCACAGCGATTCGATCGGTGGTTGCAACCAGTTCGTCCAGATCGCTACTGACAATCAACAGCGTTTTACCCTGGGCTGCCAAAGCGTCGAACAATCGATAAATCCGCTCCCGAGCGGCGACGTCAATTCCTCGCGTCGGTTCGTCAAAAAAGAAGATCTCCGCGTCGCGCATCAACCATTTCGCGACCACCACTTTCTGTTGATTGCCACCACTCAACGTACCAACGGATTGCTCGATACCGGTCGCTCGCGTATCGAGTGACTCACAAAGCTGTTGTGTTTCGGTACGTTCCGCGGAACGCCGAATGACGCCCGCGAGCGAGAATCGTTTTTGTAGTGACGCAAGCGTCGTGTTCACTCGGATGCTAAGCGGCAAGAGTAAACCGTTTTGTTTCCGATCTTCGGTCACCATCGCCAACCCGGCGGCGACCGCTTCTCTTGGATGCCGAAACGGTGTGGTGTTGCGGCGGTTGCCAATCGTGATCGACCCAGATTCTGCAACATCGGCACCGAAAAGACAACGCAGCAGCTCGGTACGTCCCGAGCCGACCAATCCAGCAATCCCAAGCCTTTCGCCCTTGGAAACGGAAAAGCTAATCTGCCTGACCCGTTTGCCTCGCGAAATTCCCTCCACCCGCAAAGCTACCGTGTCCGATTCGTTCGGGTTGACGTGTACGGGCACCTTTCGAATCGAGGGTGTCGGCGCGTGTTCGTCACCACTCATCAACTCAACCATCCGATCGGTCGTCAACTGGCTCGTCGCTTCGCTCGTGACGTACTTACCATCCCGCAACACGGTGACTCGATCGGCCAAGCGGCTGATCTCTTCCAATCGATGGCTAATGTAGATCATCCCAACGCCCTGGCTCCGCAGCCGGTCGAGCCAAGTGAACAAAACGTCGGTTTCCCCCGAACTGAGTGCCGCTGTCGGCTCGTCGAGGATCAGTACCTTGCACTCACGATCTAAGGCTGCGGCAATTTCGATCATCTGCTGGCGCCCTACGCCTAGGGACCCCATCACCGTCTTGGTCGGAATCGCGTGGAGCCCAAACCGATCCAGTGCATCGCGAGCGCGCGTGTCGAGTTGTTTTTGATTGACGACTCCCAGGCGATGCGGCAACCGAGACAGGAACAAATTCTCAGCCACGGTCAATGTTTCAATCTGGTTCAGTTCCTGCTGCACGATTTCAACGCCCGCCGATTCGGCCGCCTGCTTGTTTGCCGGATGATAGGGGCGACCTTCCAACGTCATGAACCCGTGGGTCGGAGCAACCAATCCCGCCACGATTTTGCAAAGCGTGCTCTTGCCAGCACCGTTCGCGCCGATCAAAGCATGGATCTCACCGCTGCGGAGGTCCAACGAAACATCGTCCAAAACCGTAACGGCATACCGCTTGGTCATTCCCGTAACGGTCAACATGGAAGCGGCAGGATCGTTCACAGGAAGCAGGGATCCTTAGCTCAACGAAACGTTGTCGATCAATCGTGTCTGCCCCACAAAGGCAGCGATCAACGCGACGCCGGGTCGATCGAGATGCTCCAAAGTCGCGAGGCTTTCTGCGTCAACGACTCTTGCATAATCGATTGCGTCCACGCCACCCTCGCTCAATAAGATTTGCCTCATCTCGGCTTCGATTCGTGAGACATCGCGCACCCCTGAATCGGCAAGCTGTTGAGCACGACGAAGCGCGACGGACAACCGAAGCGAGCGCGAGCGTTGCTCTTCACTGAGGTAACGGTTACGGCTGCTCAATGCCAATCCATCCGACTCGCGAACCGTATCGCAGCAAGCGATCTCAATCCCCACGTTCAGATCGCGCACCATCGCTTCGATGACTTTCCATTGCTGATAATCTTTGCGGCCAAAAAAGGCATGGGTCGCTGGCAGGATCTGAAACAGTTTCATGACCACGGTCGCAACACCACGAAAATGTCCTGGCCGACAAACGCCTTCAAGTGGCGCCGCGACCTTCGGCGGCTCGACATAAGTGCTAAATCCTGGCGGATAGATCACGTCACTGCTTGGCAAGAATACCGCCGTGGTTCCCTCGGCCTCGAGCTGTTGGCAATCTTGCTCCAACAACCGAGGGTACTTGTCGAGATCTTCATTGGGACCGAATTGAGTCGGGTTCACAAAAATCGTCGCAATCGTATGATCGCATTGGACGCAAGCATGACGGACCAGCGATCGATGTCCTTCATGCAGGGCGCCCATCGTCGGTACCAAACCAACGGTGTGTCCGGCGAACCGCCTCTCGAGTACGAAGCGACGCGCTTGCTCAGGTGTCGTTAGCTTGATCATGACTAGAACGGTGTCGACGTTGCTTCGTCCAACACCTGCTCGCTAACATAGATCGGCAGTGCCGGTGAAAAGGTGACGGCAACCGCGATCGCGTCACTGGGGCGCGAGTCGATCGTGATCAATTCACCGTCTTCTTTACGCAGGTTCAATTGAGCGTAGTAGGTGTGCTCGTTCAGGTCGCTGATCACGACGCTTTCCACCTTCGCACCGAGCGCTTCGGCCACGTGAACAATCAAATCGTGCGTCAGGGGTCGCGTCGGAGTGTACTCTTCTTTAACCCGACGATCGATGTTGGTCGCTTCGAAAATGCCAATCAGTATCGGAAACTCGCGTTCCCCATTTTCTTCCTGAAGATAGATCACTTGATTCTCAGTGAGCTCAGAGATGATGATCCGAGCCAGCTGCATTTTGACGGGCATGGCAATAAACGTGGGGCCAGAGCAAACAAATTCACAACGCGGACGCAGCTTCTCCACGGCGTCCAGCCACTAAGCCTTCAATATACTCTGCCGTGAGGGTCGAGGGATACGTACCCACGGCGCTGCGACAATCTGGATCGGAAAAACGAACCGCAACCGGGGTGGTTACAAAATCCCTGCCAAGGATTCGAGGGCCAAGGGCTCTTTCGTGGCAAACGGTTCCCCATACTTGCGATGGATCAGCCGGCCCCAATTGGCCGCTTCGACGCGAAATTCGTCCATCAGCGTTGGGGGCTGGGGATCCCGCCCCGCAATGAATTGACTCTGATAGGCTTCAATCGACGCACGCTTGATGTCCCAGAAGTCACTGATGTCGACGATCCAATTGGGGGCAACCGCCAAGCGAAGGTGGATGCAGTAATAGTAGAAGACGCGTCCAGGATGAAAACGCTCGCCCGGCATGTCGGTTTTACTCAACTTGGACCAAAACCGAGCCGCTTCGATCAATTCGGTCGCCGCAAGATGATCAGGATGGGCGTCTTGCCAGTAGGGGGCGAAAAGCCACCGCGGCCGCAATACCCGAAAATAGCTGGCGATTAGCTCGCGAGATTCCAAGGTGTGTTGCAATTTTCGATTCGGCAACCCTGCGTTCCCCCGCCACGAGAGCCCCAGGATGTTGCTCGCGCGGTCGGTCTCTGTGCGACGCAGCGATTCGGATCCATGGGGCGTCGGCTCCCCGCTGGTCAAATCCAACACACCGACTCGCCAACCGAGCGACAACATTTTCGCGATCGTTCCTCCCATTCCAAGTTCGGCATCGTCCGGATGAGGGGCGACCACCAACATGTCGAGAGGCTCGGTCACCGGAAGGTCTTTCGGAGGGACGGTGATCACAGTGGTCATGGGCGCGAGGAATCAAAAGCGGAATTCACAGGAATTGATGACGGCGCATGCAAAAACGACCGGAGGAGATTCCGGTCGTTGAACGGGTCCAGCAAGGATGAAGCGTTCTTCACGAACCCTCAACCCTGTTAGCGACGGGCCTTTTTGACCTTCGCACCACCTTGGCGGACCTTGAACTTCGGATTGCTCTTGCAAATCACGTAAATTCGGCCACGCCGTTTGACCACTTGGCAATCGGGATGTCGGTACTTCAATGCACCGATGCTGCTGACAACTTTCATCGGATCGATCTCGTCGCTTGTTTCGTATACCATTTCACGCGTCGAAGATCGGATGACCCCGCCGCAATTCGCTTTTCCTACGTTGGAAGGGCGGAGTATAGCGGTTTCTTCGAATCCTTCAACGCCAGATCCACTTTGAAACCCGATTGAGCAGGAGCAGCCCATCACCATGGCTAAAATTGCGTTTTTTGACTGTCTAAGCGGAATCAGCGGCGATATGACGCTCGGCGCTCTGATCGATCTGGGGGGCCAAAGCGGGCAAATTGATGCCAGCGGAATTGAAACGGCTGTGAAATCAATGGGGCTCCCCGAACTGACCCTTACGTCCGAAACCGTCAAGAAGAACGGTTTTCGTGCGATCCAGGTTAAGATCGACCACCCCCCTGAACACGCTCATCGCCATCTGCATCATATTACCGAGATGATCGACCGTGCGGATAGCATTTCCGATCCCGCCAAGGCGCTAGCCCACAAGATTTTTCGTGCCCTGGCTGAAGCGGAAGCGAAGGTACACGGCTCGACGATTGAAAAGGTCCACTTTCACGAAGTTGGCGCGATCGACTCCATTGCCGACATTGTCGGGACCGCCGTCGCGATGACGGCACTTGGAATTGAAACCGTCGCGTCGTCGGCCGTGCCAACTGGTAGTGGAACGATCACGATCGCTCATGGACTCGTTTCGGTTCCAGCACCTGCAACGGCGGAATTGCTTCGCGACATCCCGATCGCCTCGAGCAGCGTGCAAGCCGAGTTGACCACGCCGACCGGCGCGGCAATTTTGAAAGCGACCGGCAGGCACTTCGGGACGATGCCGTCGATGACGCTCACCGGTGTCGGCTATGGAGCCGGGACCAAGGATTTCTCAGAGCAAGCCAACGTCCTTCGCGTCTTGATCGGCGAAACGGCCGAGCCGAGTGACTCGGCAGCCCGGTCCGTGGAATCGGACAGCGTCTTGGTGTTGGAAACAAACATCGACGACAGCTCGGCTCAGCAGATGGCCGATTGTGCGCGGCGTTTGATGGCAGCGGGTGCGCTGGATGTGTTTCAAACGCCCTGCGTGATGAAGAAAGGTCGTGTCGGCGTGGTCTTGACCGTGATCACCTCTCCATCACGATTGGCCCTGATGGAAGATATCCTGTTCACGCACTCCACCTCGATTGGGATTCGTCGCCACTCGGCCGATCGTCACAAATTGAACCGAAGCTCCGAAACGGTTGAAACGAGGTTTGGTCCAGTACGGGGGAAACGGGTTCTTTTGCCAGCAGGTAGCGAGCGATTTGCCATCGAAGACGATGATGCCGTCGCGCTAGCGACCGAAAACGGCACAACCGTCGACCAAGTGCGATTGGCGGCCGCCCAAGCGTGGGCTCAACGGGGTACATAGTGTGTCGGTTTCGCATGAGACGGACGCGGGGAAGGGAGTGGCCAACCAGACGGGGGGCCCGTAAAACCTGCCGTACCTTCCGTTTAATTTCGATCGCTCAGCTTGTTCACCCGACAGAACGTTCGTGTCGCCGATAGACTTGTCTATAATGGGTGGGGGAGGTCTTCACTCCCGTCCCATGCTTATCTCATCGTCTTTCAGGGTAGGCTCTTCAAGCCGAGGACCGCAGCTTCGATGGCAACCGTTACCGAACCAATCCTTGCGACTCTCGTCGCTGACGAAGATGCGCGGGTCGAAAGTCACCCATCCGATGACGACTATGCCCCACAACAGCGATTCTTGCTGTTCCGAGTGATGCCGGCGTGGATGATCAGCATGTTTGTGCACGTGATCATCTTGCTCGTTTTGGGGCTGATTACCGTCGGCACACCAGCCAAAGTGGTCAATGTCTTGTCAGCCCGCGGTACCGGCGAAGAGGGGCCGGAAATGGAAGAGTTCGCCATCGAGCCGATGGATCCAGGCGACTTGGCCGAGATGGAAGAAGTGGTCGACCAAACGGTTGAGGTGGCCGAACAAATGGACATGGTCGAACCTGAAGCAGTCGCTCCGCTTCAAATCGAGGCGGTAACGATCAATATGAATGATCTGGCTGCGGAAATGGCACCTGTCGCCGCGTCGCTGCAAACGTTAGCAGGATCCGCAGCGGCGCCGATGAGTAGTCGCAGCAACGAGATGAAAAAGAAACTGCTCCGCGATTACGGTGGCAACGCCAGCAGCGAATCAGCCGTTGGCGACGCGTTGAAATGGTTGTCGCTTCACCAAATGCCCAACGGCGCCTGGACGTTCCAACATAACCGAGTTTGCCGCAATCGATGCGGGGATCCCGGCGAATCCGACCGAGCCGATGCCCACATCGCGGCGACTTCGTTGGCGCTGTTGCCGTTCTTGGGAGCGGGGCAAACGCACATGTACGGCGAATACAAAGACCGCATCCGAGCGGGGTTGTTGTTTCTAGCAACCAGCGGCAAATCAGGAAAGCAACAAGGCATGCCAGTGTTGGATCTGCGCGAGAGCGGTGGCAACATGTACTCGCACGGGCTGGCAGCCATTACGCTGAGTGAAGCTTATGCGATGACCGGTGACACCGCGCTTGCCGGGCCGGCACAAGCCGCGTTGAATTACATCGTCTACGCGCAAGGTCGCGACGGTGGATGGCGGTATCAACCGAAAGCACCCAATGGAGGTGATACGTCAGTGACCGGTTGGCAAGTGATGGCGCTTAAGAGCGGGCATATGGGGCACTTGGTCATTCCGCCAACCGCCGTGCAAGGATCAATCTTGTTCTTGAACAAAGTCCAATCGGAAGACGGAGCCAAGTACGGCTACGATACCAAGCCAACCAAAAGCCACGAAGGATGCACCGCGATGGGACTGCTGTGCCGAATGTACACCGGTTGGGACAAGGACCATCCAGGTATCATCGGCGGAGTGAAGGAACTGACACGGATGGGCGTCAAGAAAGACGATATTTACTACGACTATTACGCCGCTCAGGTGCTGCGTCACTATGGCGGATTAGAATGGGATAAATTCAACGTCGAACTTCGCGATTGGCTGGTCAACGCACAGTCGCAAGCCCCAGGTGCGAAAGGCAGTTGGCATTTCCCCAACAGCCATTCGCATCGTGGACCGCGTGAAGGAGGGCGCTTGGCGAGTACTGCCTTTGCAACGATGATCTTGGAAGTCTATTACCGGCACATGCCTTTGTATGCGGACACCGCTGCGGAGGACGACTTCCCGTTGTAGTCTCTTCTGCGTCGGTCTTGCCCTGGCGTGAAATCTCTGTGACCGCATTTCACTCCTGAGCAGGACAACCCTTACTTTGATGAAATCCACTGCGACGAATACGACCGCGTGAGACAAGGCTTTGAATCCCGCACGCCGTCAATTCCTAAAAATCGGACTTTGAGTTCGAAACGGGAACACCGATTGCGTCTCTTCGGTGGGTGAGGTCAAGGCATCGTTAACGGTTCCAAGACCCATCCGTCGATTTCGGTGGTGAATGTCCCCGGATCGGGTGCGGGCTCTCCGGTAATCCGCTCGATCGCCCAATAGCATCCACCGCACGAGTTCGCATTCGAACGCAAGGATTCCAACGCGGATTCTGCATTCATTCGCCCCAAAGTGATCGCGCACTTGGACCGCATACGGAGCGATTCCGGATCCATGCTATCGACATCGTTCAGTCGTTCTTCAAGGATCGTGATCAAGTCTTCTTGAGGATCATCTTCGTAAAGTAGCCCCAACGCCCACGCTGCGGCGGGACGCGACAAGTGCCCAAGCGTCTTGCGTTTTGGTAGATAGTTCCGCATCAACGCATCCGCAGGACGATACATTTGGTCGCCAAACGCAATGAACAGATGGGCTTGCTGTAGCGAATACCCCCGCATGTCATCGTTGAATTCACCCGATCTGAACCCATCGTAAACCCGCTGCGCATGTTCAAGCATATCCGGCAACCACTCGCTGAGACGCAATTGCGTTAAGCCCCAAGCCGAAGCAACTCGAACCTCACCGCGGGGGTGGCCAAGCAGTTCAACCATCCGACTTCCGCTCGGTTTGTAATCAAGTTTCGCCATCACAAAACAGGCCTGCTCACATCCCTGCCATTGATGTTGATTCATGACGTCACGGGTCCGTTCGATCACCTCGTCAGTCAAGTTGGGCAAAGCTGCCAACCGAATCAAACCGAGTGCCACGTCGCGGCGAAGTCCAGGATTGATGTCCTGCATCAGCGGCGCAAGCGTCTTGATGCGATCAATGGCTTGTTGGTCGATCATGGACAACGCACACCACCGACGAACATTCACATCTCGGCTGGAAATCACGCGGTCAATGTGGGGATCAACCAATTCTGGGTCAATCTCGTAAAGCCGACCCAGTGCCCTTGATTGCACCGGAGTGCTCGGATGGCTGGCCAACAAGTTCATCAGCGTCACCGTTTCGACGTCATCGTGATTGGCCAACACCTCAATCGCAAGCAACGGATTCAGCTCGGGTAGGCGTTGATCGTCATCAGACGTCGAATTCAATTGGATTAATCGATCAGCGACCTCGACCATACCCGAATGATGAATTCGCCCCAATGCACGCGCGGCGGACATTCGAACCGAGGTGGGTTCGTATACAGAAAACAACAATCGCTCGAGAGAGTTCGTTGCCTCCGTCGCTTGCAACTTGCCCAGTCCATCGATCGCCAGGGCCAACATTCTCTGGTCCGCTTTGCCACTTTCGATCCGCTCAATCCACGTTGCCAGCATGACCGGAGACTTCCAAGCGGCGATCGCAGGTTCAACAATCTGCGACAGCGACGGCCCATATTGCATCGCTGAGTTCGCTAATGTCGCTGCGTGGTCTTTCGCGTCGAGGATCACCAAGGTTTGTGCCGCTGCGACCAATACATCCATTTCCTGACCCGGTGTTTGCAACAGGGCCAACAACTTTGGGGTCGCATCGGTCATCCCCGACAAGCCCTGTTGGTGAGCGATGGCTAACGTGTCGATCAGCATTCGCTGAAGCTCTGCATCGGGCTGATCGAGCCCACGCGTCCATAGATCCTTCAAGCCATCTGGAAAAGCATAGGCGATTTGGCTCTCGGGAATGGTCGGTCGCCGATCCATCGCCAAATCATATTGCTCTGGAAACCCCTCCGCATGCGCGGTGTTCACCGCAAAAATGACGAGCCCCATCACCAGATAGACCAAGCGTTCTCGTATCGCCTCCATCAAACTGTCCTCGTTAATCGCCACACCTGAGCTGCCATCAGTAGAAAAAAGAATGCAGATGCCAAACCGGCAATCCACCACGCCGCAGGAAGCAGGTCGAACGTTTCAAAACCGGGTACTGCAATCACACTGAGCGCTGCAGCCACGGGCGTGGCCAGTAGCGCCGATCGAACCGTATCGTGGCCGAACGGTGTGTCACGGCCGAGCCAAACCAGCAGGGGCGTCAAGAAGACGGCAATTACAACCACATATGATACGGTGGTGGATACCGCCGTCGATCGAAACAAACTACCGACCGAGGAACTGAGTGCCAAAACATAGATCGCTGTCCAAACCAAACAAATCAGAACCAAATAGACCTGTAGCCAGGTTGAAGGCAGTATCATCACCATCATCAGATAACCCGGCAGCGTTGCCATCAACACCAATGCCAGAGTCCAAACCACGCTTAGCAGCTTTCCGCGCAAAATCTGCACCGAGGACAAAGGCGTCATCCGCAGCAAGTCCCAACCGTTGTTGTCGCGTTCGCTGCTGATCAATCCTGATGCCAAGCTTGGTGTTAGGACAACGATCAAGACCACCTGCAACAACACCAACAATCCGCCGATCTTTTCAACGCCCCAAGACGTGACACTGGTGGCTGCTAAAACGGTCAGCACCAAGGAAACGACCGCACACGCGGCAACCAAACGCAACAACCACTGAGAGCGGCCAAAACGTCTCGAGCGAAACTCTTTCACCATCACCGGATTCAAATACCAGGGGATCCCCGACTTTCGCCGTTGTGGATCGACGACATAGAAGATTCGTCGAGCGGCGCGCGCCATCGCTCCCCGCTCGTTGGTCATCACCCCCTGTTCACGCGACTGGTCAAATATCCGATAGTTCAATCGTGACAGCGTGATCAAGGCCAACACCACGCTGCTGCTCAGTGTGACCCAAACAAAGCCTCCAGCCGTTGAGGTTTCTTTGAGTCCCCCTGCCGCAACGTCGCTGTGACGCATGATCTCCATCACGGCAGGCAGCGGTGAGAAATATCGCATCACCGCTGCGATCGACAAGGCAAAGCCGCCCCCGTTTCCTGTGCCACGCAAAAACGCAGCCGGCAGGAGGGTCAGAAAAAGCAACCCCAACACAACCGCATAGGTGATTCGTACGGCCGCATCACTCGATTGAACAAAACTGCTGACCAACATCCCAACCGTGGCATACTGCACGACAAGGACGAACAAGATCAGGTAAAGCATGCCAAGCTGATCCCAAGCCGAGATCCCTCCCATCGCAAAACAAGCTGCCGATCCCGGCAAACTGCTCAGCAGCACCAACAGACTAAAAAGCAACACCCCCGAAAGCTTACCAAAGTAGATCCCCCAAGCGGTCATGGGCGAATTCAACAACAACGCCAAGGTACCACTCTTCTTTTCATTGACCACGGAAGTCGCGGGAAACGCAGGCACCAAAAAAACAACACCTGCCAGTAGCCCGTAACCGAAAATCCGAAACACCTGCATCGATTGTTCACCGCTCAAATCGACGGATGCATCGGACGGCCAACGCATCAGCACTCCTACCGAAAACGCAAATGTCAACGCCAACAGCATCACCAATGCCTTGGGCGCTCTCAAAATCCCAAAAAACTCTCGCCTGATCAAAGGGTTCATCAGCTGTTGTCCCCCCGGGATTCACCAGCCACCGCTGCGGTTCGGGATGCAGACGCAACGTCATCGGCAGCGTCGTCCGCGCCAGCAACGCAGAGAAAAGCGTCTTCAAGATCGGTCATCACCTCGCGGAACTGAGCAACACTCTGCCCTTGGCCCACCAAGTGTGTCAACAAAGGGGCAAGTTGAGGATCCGACAAACGGGTCGTAAAGCGAACAATCATCTCTGCTGTGGATCCCGTCACATCACTGGCTTCAACGGCCTCATCCACAGGATGTGTGGCAAGCCAATCCCGCACCCGATTTGCTGCCATCTCGACCTGATCGTGCTCCAGCACTAACAACTCAAACGTCCTTCGCTGTTTTACGTTCCGCATGATGTCGTCAAGTGTCCCAAAGGCGCGAAGTCGGCCTTTGGTGATCATCGCAACCAAATCGCAGACGCGTGCTAATTCCGGTAAGATATGGCTGGTCACGATGAGCGTTTTTCCGAGCTCAGCAAGTCGCATCAACATGCCTCGCATCTCGATGCGAGCTTGCGGATCGAGACCATTTGCAGGTTCGTCCAAGATCATGACTTGCGGGTCGTGCATCAACGTTCGAGCGATTGCGACTTTTTGCTGCATTCCCCGACTCAGGGCGTCGACAAACAAGTCCTTCATATGGGTCGCTGACGTTATTTCCAGCACCTCGTCGATCCGCTGAAGACGTGGTTTGCGCCCGATCCCGTAAGCGGCGCCGAAAAAATCAAGGTATTCATTGACCCGCATGTTGTTGTAGGCAGCGAAATCGTCGGGCATGTAGCCCACCATGCGACGAATCTTGCCTGCATCCTGCAAACAATCGGCTCCCGCAATTCGTGCGTACCCACTCGTCGGTTTCAGCAACCCAACCAGAATCCGAATGGTCGTCGTTTTGCCTGACCCGTTGGGGCCAATGAACCCAAGGATTTGGCCCTTGCCGACCTGCAGCGACAACGAATCGAGCGCGACAAAGTCTCCGTAATGCTTGGTCAAGTTGAAGGTTTCAACGACCACTTCTGAATCACTCAAGGTTATCTCCGAATGCCTTCCAGGCTGACGTGAACATAATCAATCTGCCAAGTATCTTGGTTGACGCTATCGGGTCTGTAGGTGTCACCGCGGTTGCCGGCATCTTCCAACGCATCCATCGCTGCGCGTTCTTGATCGGTCTGCTGAACGGAGATCATCAACGGCATGCCCCCATCCGCGTCCAACCGAAGTGCCTCGCGATCGGTAATTTCGAACCGCAACACGCCACTCGGGTTCTTGATGGACTCAAGAGAAACAAATCGTTCGCCAACGCGACCCCTCACTTCCAAATTCCGCGAAGGCGCATTGACCTTGATGGTAACGATCGCACGCTCAAGTTGGCACGGCTGCAGTTCGGACGGAGGGATGCAGGTGATGGCGATATCCAACGGCCGATTGATTTGACTCGGCCATTGGCCTCGTTCGGCGTCAAAAAACGAAGAGACTCCGCTGGACCGATTCCATGGCTCTAACCGAACGAACGTGGCAGGAACGCTGAAACGCTCTCCCACGGCTGTCCGTTCGATACAGACCGGCAAGAGTGCCATCGCCGACCCGGTGCGAGCGTAGTCCCCGTCAATCGCCAATCCTGACTCGACGGGATCGGTCCACACAACGAGTGTCGGATCTCGTCCCACCAAAGGCGACCCCGCTCCCATCAATTGACGCATCAACTGCTGACGCACCTGCTGTGTGTCGGACAGCATGCTGTCGCTTAGGAATTGGTTCGGCGGCAAGGTGTCACCTGGTTCGCTCGTCGTCACCTTCGATGGGTCATCAAGATGCACGGCCAACGACGGGGAGCCCGCTGCCACAATCACCGCATCTTGACAACGATGGTCAGCCAACCCTTCGATGCTGCCCTGAAACCCCTTGCTGTTGAACCGGCCCCGAAATGACCACGGTTCTTGGACCGTAATGATGGAGTCGCTTTCGACATGTCGTACAATGCCCGGAGGCTGGGTAAGGTCGAGCCACTGAGCGGCACCGGAATCGTCCCAAACGATGCGGCTCAGTTCACCCGACGATTCTCGATGCACGAAACCCGCCGTGGTCGTCGCCGATGAGGTGATCCCCAACGATCGCGTGTTGTCGCTGTAGAGTGCGGAAACCGCATGGACTTGGACTTGAGAACTTTCCGGGACAACCTGAGCAATCTGTCCGGTCGCGATCGTGGCAGCAACCGACGACGTGTGCTGTTTTCCGATCGCGAACAAGGCACCGCCGGCGACGATTGCAGCACAAGGAATGATCCAAGCGAGGTGCTGAGACGATTGACGACGCCAAAGCCAAAAACCGATCAGCGCAACCACAGCAAGATGCCCCCCCAACACCACAGCAACCACGTTGCGTCCGGGGATCTTGTATCCAATCTGGTCCTCCAACAACGGGCTCAGAAGCTTCGAATAGGTGGGCGATTCCAGACGTCGAACAAAAAAGCGAGAGGAGATCGCCTGCATGGCGCCTGTCGATTTCCCTTCCTTAACCCATCCGCGCGCCCCAAGCGCCGTGAACAACACTTCACCGCGACCAAACCTTTTCCAAAAGGCAGCTGGCCAGCCATCAATCGTACAAGCAACGTCGTCGGATTCGGCGAAAACTCGCAATAGCTCGACAGGAGTTTCCGAAGACCAAGCTTCATTGCCAAGATTTCCCGACAAACCATAAACGTCAGGCAAACGGACCTCGAAGTCGCTTAACTCGACACGGTCCACAACACTGTAACACGGCGCCGTCCCCAGCAGTGCCGATACCGATTCGGCATCGACTTGATCGATCATGATCCAAACTCGCCCACCACCATGAAGCCACGATTGGAGGCGCGCGACTCCCACGCTGTCCTCAAGCAGTCGGTCGTTCGCAATCACGATCTGGTCGATCGGATCGAAGGTCCTCGCGCCCGGCGGAAGAAATCGTTCATTCAAATGAACCAACCCCAAGTCTTGCCCTGAGCTTCCCTGCCAATCTCGCGCGGTATAGATCGTGTCGATCAACAAACCCCGATGCTCAGGATCGGCTTCTCGCAAATCGGAAGAATCGAGGATGACCGCCGTTCGCGACGGCTCCCATGACAACAGCAACGAACGCTCACTGACCGGCATTCCGACAACGTTGGACTGGTATGACTCGCCTCGATCTCCATTCTTCACGTGAATCGACGACATATCTAATTGAACCTGACCCAACGGCAAGCCGCGGGGGATCTTGATCGGCAACCATGATCGACGAGTCGCATGGGGCGGGATCCAAATCCGGCGGGCATATTGCTGTTGACCATCATCGCCAAGCATCACCACGGCGGTCTCGGTGGCGTCAACGTCCGACCGATTAAACCCGCCGACCGATGCCGTCGCCCAACGCCCCGCAACGTTGCGTTGTGTCCCCCCGGGAGCGATCGAAAGCGTTACCTTGGGCGACGCCGTTGGGTCATCCGCATCATCAGACTGAGCGAGCGCCGTGGAACCGAATAGCACCGCGGCACCGCAAAACGATACCCATACCGCAAGAGGACGCAGCGCAACACGAAACATAAAAAACGGTTCCAACGATCAGGTGATAGAGATTCAACGCCTTCGCCAACTCGGCTTACGCAGTCTACTCGATCCGAGGTGCTCGATGTGATGCTCAGAGGGGCAAATCATCCGTAAGATGCAGATGATGGTTAAAGCCCTGGCTTAGGTGGCAAAACCGGTGCCTCGAACGGTTTGGATGCGTTGAGTTTAACGGTTCGCTTCCAAACCGCATCCGCTGTCGCGGCATACATCGTGTTCCCGTGCAGTCGCACATAGCAAACCCGTCGGCCCCACCCCGGCTTAGGAACGATTAAATTCACCCGGCCTGGCTGGTCAAATACTTGAATCCCCGATTCCGTTGCGCTCAGCAACCACCCCTCGGCACTGGTACACATCCCGTCGGCATGGCTTGCGGTACCCACGGCAGGAAGATGCAGATGAAAGTAGGGCTGCTTGAACCGTAACGATCCATCATCGGCAATCTGGTAGCTGTAGATAAAACGCCCATCAAAATGGGCAACATACAACAACGTTTGATCGGGGCTGACCGTGATGCCATTGCATCCATCAAAGGTGTCCACCACACGGGCCTTCTTCGTCGAGGGGTCAATCAACCACACTTTCTTTCCGACCGGATCGGTGACGTAGATCGACCCGTTGTTCAAAACCACCAAGTCGTTGCTGGCCAAACCCTCTACGACCACCTCGGAATTCCCAGTCTTCAAGTCCCAAGCCAGAATTTTCTTAAGCTTGCGACTCGCACCGTACAATCGTCCATCAGGCCCAAGCGCCAATCCGTTTGCTTCTCCCGAGTCTTCGATGAACAGCTCAGGTTCATGGCCGTCGACGACACGATAGATTTTTCCTGCTGGAACATCGCTGAAAAACAGTGTTCCCTGATCGTTGATCGCCAACCCTTCGGCCCATCGATACCCATCACCGATCTTTTCCCACCCAGCCCCGTTGACCAACATTTCGTTCGCCCGACTCGACGAGCGATCCCAATGCGTGGCAATCGGTTTGGGGTAGTCCTTCCACAACCATCGCATCGCGTCGGGAAAGATTGCTGCCCCATGGTGATGGTTATGCTGCCCCTCTCCCCATACATGATTGTGTTCGTACCCCGCCCAATCCAAGGCCCGGCTCAGGGTTTGGTTTGCCATCCACCAATCGCCAGCGTAAATATTCAGGTCATTCGACCCGTCCTGCAAAAAGATCCTCAGCGGCTTCGGTTCCGTTTTACGGACCCATGTCGCCAACTCGTCGCCACCGCGCAGTCCCACATAGGTTCCAATCATCGAATAGACGCGACGAAACGCATCGGGGCGGTTCCATGCAACGGCGAATGCAGCAATGGCCCCCGAACTGGCGCCACAAATCCCACAATCGTTCGGATCATCACTGATCGTCAGATCGTGATTTGATTCCACAAAGGGAATCATCTCTTCGAGTAAAAAGCGGGCGTAGCGATCGCTGACGTCGTCATACTCGAAAGAACGATTGAATCTTGGCAAGGCTTCTTCGTTCGCTGCCGGCACCACTCCCGGATTGATAAAGAGCCCGATCGTTGGCGGCATTGCGCCTTCTTCGATTAAGTTGTCAAAGACAATCGTGGCACGAGCCCCCCGATCTTCGCGACAGTAGTTCTTGCCATCTTGAAAGACCATGATCGGTGCCATGGTATCGGCATCCAACTGGACAGGAACGTAAACCCAATAATCCCGTTCGGTTCCCGGGAAAATCTGACTGTCAGCAAAAACTCCGTGAATCAGCTTTCCAACGGGAATGCCCTCGCTGCGGACCGCTTCGCGAGGAACAGGGTAATCAACCGCGTCTTCCGCAGCACCCATCGGCGAAGAGAGAAACGCTGTTACCGAAACACAAACCGCCAACGTGACTTGGCGCACCGCAACGAACCAACTTACCGTCATCGACATCTCAAACTAGCCTCGAAAAAGTGTCCTTGAACCACGCAACCTTCGCGATCACGCGAATCGCAGCGCCCGGCGACGATCCAGTCCCCGAGCGGTCGCTCGCCTCGCTGACCGCCGCACCGAACTAAACCGTTGCCGGATGAACATAGGGTGCTCGATAAGGTCGCCTTAGCTTCGCCGTTGCTTCTTCATCGCCAACGATCGTGTGCGTTGCTGGGTCAAACTCCAACGATCGGCCGAGGGACATCGAGTTGTTCGCCATGATGCATGACGCGCTACTGATATGGCCCTGCTCGATATCCGCAATCGGCTTGGTACGATGGTCGATCGCATCGAGGAAGTCTCGCATGTGTCCGCGGATTGCCGATGCGACATGCAACTCCAACCTCCAATCCTTCACATCCGACCGATCCATCGGGAACTTGTCCTCCTCGATCAGGGCTTCACCATGCAGCGGCTGACCACCGCCGTGTGGAATGAAGTCGTATTTCTGAACACTCAGCTTAAGCGTGCCCTTCGATCCATAAATGATCCCTGCCCAGGGGTATTCTGGATCTGGAGCCGACCCCCACGATCGGTGCGTCCAAACAACGTCGAGATCGTCAAATGCAAACGTCGCGGTTTGCGTATCCGTGATGTTTGCAATCGATTCCGTATCGACAAAGATCCCCCCACTGCTGCTGATTCGCTTCGGCCACCCCAAACCGAGTTGCCAACGGACCATATCCAACATGTGAACACACATGTCACCGACAATCCCATTCCCGTATTCCATAAACGCTCGCCACGATCGTGGGTGAATCAATTCGCTGTAGGGAATCTTCGGTGCCGGGCCCGCCCACGCCTCGTAATCCAAGTACTCCGGCGGCGCGATGGTCGGTGGATGCTTCCTCGCACGCATGTGGTAATAACAGCAGACTTCGGCATAGGCGATGTCACCCAAAAGGCCAGCATCCACCACCTTCTGTTTGGCTTCCATTAGATGCGGCGTACTACGTCGCTGCGTCCCGACTTGCACCACACGACCCGTGCGTCGGGCGGCGTCGAGCATTGCCTTGCTTTCCATCACATCGACGCCCGTCGGTTTTTGACAATAAACGTCCGCACCCGCTTCCACGGCCGCAATCATGGGCAGAGCATGCCAATGATCCGGTGTGCCAATCACGACAATATCGAGATCCTTTTCGGCGAGTAACGCTTCGTAGCTCGCGTACGTGCGGGGACGCTTCTTAGAAACCTGACGAGCTTCGAACAAATCAGCCGCCTCGCCAAGCATCTTCGAATCCACGTCGCACACAGAAACAATCTCAACCGGTTCGACATTCATCAATTGCAAGACGTCGCATTTTCCATACCAACCGGCACCAATCAAACCAACACGACGCGGCTTAAAGCTCGGAGCAGCATGTGCCGAAGAAGAAATCGCGGCCAACGAGGCGGCAGCAGCAGAACGATGCAGAAAGTCACGGCGGTCCATTAGAAGCGGGCTCCAGTAATCAGGCGGGAAAGGATGAAGGAAAACGAGCGAAGCAACAGGCTCGTCAAGTAGCGAAAACAACCGTGCTGACCCGACACCACGGGGACGCTACATGGGAACGGAAAGCGATGTTACAGTGAACGGCGACGTCAACAACCGAACGTTATGCCGCGTTCAGGCCCAGTATACCCGAAGCGACGTGCCGATTGACTCCCTGCCCACAAAAAGCACCTCCCTCCCCCAGAATCCTCGATTCTGAAAAACCTTGGTAGCAAGTCTCATGAAACACGGCTTTCGACTCGTCTGCCTGCTGGAAAGCGGGCCTGTGGCCGCAATGCCACTGACCGCTAACTCAAACCCCCAAGCCCCCGCGGCCAAATCCCGACGATGACTCGAATCGATTTCACGCTAGCCCGGATGATGCGTTGGAGTGGTAGGCTTTAGCCGATTGCGTGCTGAATCCTTGCTGAATCGGCTAAAGCCTACCACTCCAACGTGCGCAGTCTGTTTTTTACTCATTGGTTCTTAACGGCAAGCATTGCAATGCCCGCGGAGCAGGATCTCCGTGACTTCGCCCACTTTTTCACTCTCACGTCGGCTGCCGGCCGTCAATTTGACATCTTGAAGGCAAGAGACCCTACCACAGTCGACACACAAGAAATGGGGATGCCCACTCTCAACCTGCTCTCCGGAACCGATTGCCTCAAAACGCCAAACATGATCGCCAAGCTCACTGCGACGCAACAAGCCTGCTTCGCTCATGTCGTTCAAGTTGCGAAACGCGGTTGCTTTGTCGATTCCACTTGCCGCCAAATGATCGGCCACAAAGGCGTGGGTTTGTGGGGACGTCATCTGACGCAGCAACCTCAGTGTTGCAATTCGCGCGGGCGTCGCCCTCAGCCCCGCGTCGCGAATCGCATGCTTGACGTCGTCAACCGACTTGGATGGTTTGTTCATGGAATTACCATTTTCGCACTTGCACGCCAAAAATTCCCGATGCGCCCCTGCTTGGACACCGCTGGCTTTTCGGGTAGGTCAGAACTTAGTCTGACGAGAATCATGCTGCCAGGACCAATCCTGGACGGCAAAGGCCAGCACCCTTAACCTCGATTCCTCTTTTGGATAAAGCAGGCGGGGCCATCAGACCATCAACCTCAGCCAAGCCTTGATTCTATGCGAATGCAACCATTATGCAAGTAGACCCGCTGCCCTATATGCAAACCGTTTGCATCACCGTACATTGTGCAACATTGAATCGTGGATCTGAATCTCTGACTCTTGGAAAGGTCGCATGTCACCCGGAATCCTACTCGTCGTCTATTGTTTGCTGATTATCATCGCGTCCGTCGCCGGAGGACGGTTGTCGACAATCTTGAGAATGACCCATTTGCGGACCCAATTGTTGATGAGCGGCGTCGGTGGCTTGATGCTGGGCATCGCGATGCTGCATCTGCTACCGCATGGAGGTGAGATTCTGCAATCTGGCTCAAAGATGGGGATCGGCGGCTTGATCGGCTTGATCGTGATGTTCTTGTTGATCCGCTTGTTTCATACCCATGATCATGGTGTGCCGGTGGAAGACGACGCCGAGTCGGAAGGTTGCTCCCACAACCATCCCGATGGATCACACGATCATGATCACCATCATCATGATTCCAAAGGCCTCAGTTGGGCAGGGCTGTTTTTTGGACTTGCCCTCCATACGTTGGTCGACGGTGTGGCACTTGCCAGCAGCGTGTTGGCGGATGCCCAACATGGCGCTTGGCTTGGGTTAGCGGGCCTTGGAACCTTCTTGGCCGTCGCCTTGCATAAACCACTCGATGCGTTTGCCATCACTTCGGTCATGAACAAACAAAACTGGTCACCCACCGCTCAAAACATTGCGAACTTCTCGTTCTCGCTGGCTTGCCCGATCGGCGCCGCGTGCTTCTATGTCGGCGCGACCCAGTTTGCCGGAGAGCAGGCGATCCTAGGATGGGGCTTGGCAATCTCAGGCGGATTCTTCCTCGGCATCGCACTCGCAGACCTCTTGCCGGAGGTCGCTTTTCACGACCACGACCGAGGTAAACTGACCGCCGCGTTGCTTTTGGGGGTAGGACTTGCGGTTGTGATCGAGAACTTGCCGGGTCACAGCCATGGACCGCACCCGCAGCACAGTGCGGAACACGCACCGGACGAAGATCACGTCCATGACCATGGCTTCGAAGCAGACTCGGATCACACCCCCGACGACCATCAGGGCCATTCGCACTGACCCGATAAAGCTGGCTCCCCCTCGAGCCGATCAATTCCCCCGCGTCAATTCCCCCGTATCGTTCCATCCACAGAAATTGCCTTCGGATCGATCACCACGTGCTTGATTCGATTCCGTTTCCAGGTGTACGTAATATGAACGCTCCCATCCGCAGCCTGAATCATTGCCGGATAGCTGAACTCGGACTTTTCTTCGCGTTCGAGTTCACCCACGGGGCTCCAAGTTTGGCCATCGTCGGAAATGGCCAAACTTAAGATACCTCGTTTTCCCCAACCACTTGCACCTGAGTCAAGGGGATTGTAGAGGAGCAGATGGCGACCGTCGTCGAGCGTTACCGTTTCGATGCCTGCATTGGGGTTGGGCAGCTCGGTCGCTTGCATCTCGGACCACGATTGCCCCTGGTCCGACGATTCACTCGTAGCGATCACTCCTTCCTTTGTTCGACAGAGGATTTGAATCCGGCCATCAGGATGGGTAAGGAAGGTTGGTTGAATCGCATTGTACTCCGTTGCGTTGTTAATCGGTCCGATTCGGCCCCACGTACCGCTGGGCACACCATCAAGCAGGGTAACCGTCTCGAAATGGACGCGCCAACCATCGAACTCCGTAGACGATCCACACAACAACGTGTGGCCATCATCGAGCAACATCGGTTTGCATCGAACCGGCCCATCAATATGCTCTGGCAACCGCTTGCGTCCGACGAACGTTCGCCCTCGATCGTAGCTGACCATCATCTCGCCCCACCACGCATCCGGTTTTGGGCCAACTTTGAAGAACAACAACGTTGGCGCATCACCAGGCGGCTGATACAAGACGGGGTTCCAACACGGGTATCGCAAATCGCGATGCTGGACTCCATCCGCCACTTTGGTTGGACTTGTCCAACCTGTCCCATCGTGGTAGCTGGTCCAGATGCAGACGTCTTCTTTCCCTTCTTTGGTTCCACCAAACCAAGCTGCGACAAAACCACGAGTGGTTTCACAAATCGTCGATGCATGACACTGCTCGAACGGTGCCTTCGTGAAAACAAATTCTTCACGGATCAATCCTGGGAATTTGATGGTCTGCTGTGCATGAGGTGGGCGTGCCTGCGTTTGCTCGGCCGGATACGGAACACAATCCTGATGTGCAATGTAGTAGATCCGCCCATTCTCGCTCCCAACGAGCAAATCGGGTTGGCCATCACCGCTGAAGTCGGCAACAGCCGGGCTTGACGTGTGGCCTGCCACATTTCGCCGCGCCAAGTTCCCGATCTTCTTCATCACGATGTTGCCATCGCGGTCTTCACAATTGCGGTACCAAGTTGCATTTTCGGAATTGACCAAGACATCCAGCCGGGAATCACCATCCCAATCGACGACGGCCAATTTGACCCGTCCCGATCGCCCGCAACTGCCCGCGTTGAGTTGCAAGGGCCGGTTGTCTTCATCGACAAAGATGCGTTCCGCAACCCCACCGCCGCGACGAAGTGTCAAATAGCCTTGCTGGTCGAGCATCACCAAATCAAGCGTTTGGTCGACATCAAAGTCAATGGCCAAGGGCGTTGTACGCCACTGCGTTAAGGTCACCTCCGATGGCGTTTGCCACCAATACCATTTGGGCGGCAATTCGCGGATCCCTGTGTCGAACTTGGCTTCCTGTAATACCCCCGAGTCGTTTTGCAACAGCCCGACCCGTCCGAGAATCGAGTTGTACACAATATCACCATCCCCATCGTCGTCCCAATCCGCAACCGACAACGTCGTGTAGCCCCACTTTGCCTCACACGGTCCCTGGATCGAACCGGCGGGGCCGGCCATGACTCGGAACGGTGCAAGCTGCCCCTGCTCCGTCTTGGACTGCAGCAGCACGGGGGCATTCCATTTCGGCAAACCCTTTTCGCCTTCGCCCAAATTCTCGAACCATCCAATCGATCCGGCGGTGTTGCCACAAAGGATGTCCTCGTCACCGTCCGCGTCCCAGTCGTAGACGAAAGGGGTGGCCAGTGCTCCGAACTTCAGCGTGTCCGCCTGCTGCCGGAAGTAGCGAGGTGCGTCGAACACAGGAGTGCGATCGTTCCATTGGCCCGTGTTGTTGACTAGCGCGACGCGACCGTCTTCATCACCGACAATCAAATCCAAATCCCCGTCGCAATCCCAATCAATCGCCGTCGGCGTGATCATCTGCAGATGCATCGCCAACGGTTCACCGTCGGAGTTGGTCAATTTCTGTCCCGCAGCATAACTGGGCTGCTGTCGTGATCCGGTGTTCTGGAAATAGGTAAAGCCGTCGAGAAACTCACCACAGAGCAGATCAAGGTCACCATCACCGTCGAAGTCCGCCAGATTGGGGCATGGCCATCCATAGACGTCAATCTCACCACCTCCCGCCGCTAACCGTTGCGGAGTTTTCTCGTAGACAGGCTTTTCATCGGTGCCTTCGTTCGCGATCAGATAAACGTATCCGTGAAGCGGACCATTGCGCCAAACACCACGGTTGTCGTAGGCATGATCCCAGCCGAGATCCGACCAATCACCACAGCCCACAATAAGGTCGTGGTCGCCATCACCGTCATAGTCAACGTATCGCCACATGTTGCCGCGTACGCGTCCTTTGGACTGGCTATTGGGGTTCGTGATCGCATCGATCTTGACCGGCTTGCTGAAATCAAATTCTCCGCTGGCAGGATCTCGTCGGAACTCCTTCCCAGGTGTCAGAACGACCGATTCCTCACCAACGACGCTGAGCATCATGTACTGGTAGCCGTTACCGATGCGAACCCCCGGCTTAAAGATCGGCATCGCTACGCTTGCATCCTGGGACGGATTCTCAAAGAAGTAGGTTCCGTTGGAGGGCTTATCGGGGCAACCGACGAGCAAGTCCATATCCCCATCGTTGTCATAGTCGATCGGCAAGGGGAACGCCCATAAGCCGACACCAAGATCCACTTCCAAGCCAGGATGATTGTATTGGAGCGGTTGCAGCTTCCACTGCAATTCTTCGGCATGAACACTGCCCCATACTACCAAGCCAAGTAGAAAAAAAGTTGTTCTCATCAGTACACCCGCATTCATCATGTTCAAACCACCACCGGGCTAGTTTGCAGGCGGACAGCCTACACGACAACATCGATTGTCCGGTCGTTCGTTAGACTTCGATTGCAACTCGCAGCGTTTGACGCACCCAGGCAAACCTGCACCATCGACGTGGCCCAGGAAGACTCGATCTCACGATCACTACGACCGACATGAGTGTAACAACTTCGCTAGCCGTTTTTGTCAAAGTAGCCAAAAAGATTGATCAAGGAGTACCAAACCGGCAGAGCCGAAGTAATCTTAGAGGTGTACGAGGGACGCAAAACAGCTGCGACATACTCACCAAGATATTAAGCGTCCCCCCGTGCGAGGCGTGGTCGGTCTTTCGGGATCGGCCTCGCCTTTTTTTATGCCTCCCTCTCGGCGTTCGTCGCTTCCAGCTCGGTTCAATGCGACACTCTGCCACGCTACGGTGACCCAACAACCGGCGAAACAACAAACTTTGTAGAGGGGCCCGTGAATCTTATCGCGGAAACGGTATCCTGGTGGGTGATTTGCTTAACCCCACTCACCTTTTTGCCGCGGAATCTGCTGTGAATTCGTCTGCCACTGAACTACACGACAAAAAACGCCCCCAAACGGATCTTGAAGTCAAAGATGCTCAGTTGATTTTCAACTCGGTCTGGAAGCGACTGGAGGACGAATATGGGCGAGAAAAACTCCATTTCCCAAAAGAGTTGATCCTACTCGGTGGTGCACCGGGGGCAGGAAAGGGGACCAACACGGACTACATCCGCAAAGTTCGCGACATCGCGTCGGAACCTATCGTCGTGAGCCAATTGCTTAGTAGCCCTGAGGCGGAAAAGCTTAAGGCCCGTGGGTCCATGGTCGGTGATACCGAAGTCGTGAACATCCTACTTCACGAATTGCTGAAACCCGAATACCAAACCGGTGCGATTCTCGACGGGTTCCCACGAACGAAGGTCCAAGTCGAATGTTTGAAGATGCTCAACGATGAAATGAAAAAGCTGCGGCGAGAATTCGCAGGGACCCCTGAGCAAGTTCATTTCAAACAACCCTGCTTTCACATCATGGTCCTGTTCGTTGATGAAGCCGAGAGTATCGCTCGCCAATTGAAGCGAGGCCGCCAAGTGATCGCTCACAACGAAGAAGTCAAACGCACTGGCATTGGGACGCTATGGGAAGAACGCCCAACCGATTTCAACGAAGACTTGGCTCGGAACCGGTACCGCGTCTTCAAAGAGCAGACCTACGACGCATTGGTGTCGCTCAAGCAAATCTTCCACTACCACTTTATCAACGCGCAAGCGCCGATGGATGTGGTGAAGGATAACATCTTCCAAGAATTGGAATACCAAAGTTCGCTGGAACTGGATCCGCGAACCTTCCACAGCGTATCGCGGATTTCCCTGGCGAGCGATATTCTACTGCACGCTCGCCGAGATCTCGTCAGCCGGCTCGACAGCTACGAGATCAAGGAAGGCGAGCTGTTCCACCAGGTGATTGAGCTGATCGAGCAAAAAATGATGCCGATCGTGATTCGCCATGCGATTTCTGGCTACTGCAGCATCAACACCGAAGATGCGGTTCTGGAGAATCCGTTGGCGCTAAAGATGCTGATCGATGTCTTTTCGGAACGTGGCTTTCATGCCAGTGTTGACCTACAACGAGATGAAGTCCCGATCCGTTTTGACCTGCAGACGGGCGAAGTGCAATGTCGGCAAAAGAAGGTCTATCGAATCGCCATCCGCTTTCGAGGCTCGGAAATTCGTCGCGGCTAACTGGAACAGCGACGTTAGATGAGCGGCAAGACGCTAGCCGCCGGTATTTCGTACCGGCAGAGTCGGCGGCAAGGCGCTAGCCGCTCTGTCCGAGATTGATTCGGCAAATCACAGCAAATCGCCCACAAAGCGGCAATGTCCATCGAGGGCATTTTCGACAATCGTATCGTCGCTTGAGAAAGGGCCGTTTGAGAAAGCCAGGTCGAGGGAGCGCGGCAGCCACCTCCAAAACTCGGGTCCGGTATAATCAGACGGCTTCACATTTCCTCTCTTCTTACTACAAGGTCAGATCCCGTGGATTTTGTCAAAAAGCACATCGTCAAGCCTGGGGAATCGGTCAATTTGAAGTCCGTCAGAACCGAGCCGGACGGTCCGTTTGAAGGAAAAGAAGAAGCGAGAGAGTACGTCGAAGAAACGATCCAGAAGCTGCGTGCGTTGCAGTATCGCTTGTACGTTGAAGGCAAGCAGTCCCTGTTGATCGTGTTGCAGGCGCCGGATGCGGCCGGCAAGGATGGACTCATTCGCAAGACCCTGGGGCGAATGAACCCACAGGGTGTTCGGAGTTACCCGTTCAAAGTACCGACGCCCATCGAACAGGCTCATGACTTTTTGTGGCGCGTCCACCAATGCACTCCTGCGGCCGGTCAAATCTCGATTTTCAACCGCTCTCATTACGAGGATGTGTTGGTCGTACGTGTTGAAGACTTGGTACCCAAGCGTGTCTGGAGCAAACGCTACGAGATCATCAATCAATTCGAAAGCTTGCTAGCTGAACGTGGAACTCGCATTCTAAAATTCTACTTGCACATCAGCCCAAAGGAACAACTCGAACGATTCAAAGAACGATTGGACTATCCTGAGAAGCATTGGAAATTGAACGTAGGCGATTACGAAGCGCGCGACCGGTGGCCCAAGTATCTTGAAGCGTACGAGGACGTGTTCAAGAAATGCAGCACCAAGGATGCGCCATGGTTCATCATTCCTGCAGATAAAAAGTGGTACCGCGACGCGGCAGTGGCCAGTATCGTTCACGAAACATTGCAAGAGATGGATCCACAATTGCCGACGGTCCAGGTTGACCTGGATGAAATTCGCCGGTTGTACGAACGGGAACTGGCAGAAATGGACAACGATTGATTCGATCGTGAGGATTGCTCCCATCATTGGATTGACGATGCGAATTCGTAACCTAGGTTTGGAGTGGGTGTTTCGAATGAAAGCAACCTCGGCTGGAAAACTCGGTTTCCGTTCGTAGCGAGCGGGTAGTGCTTCGTCACAACGAAGAGCTAGGGTTGCCCGTTGTGGATCTTGCTAACGGCGTGTTGATTGAATCGCTTTCTCGACGTCGTGGTGGCCTTCTTGCCGCTACGACTTTCAATCGACAAGCTGTTAAAGATCCCCGTGTCGTAGGATCATTAACAAGATCCACGACCCCAAAAATTCAGCTGTGACAAGGAACTCGCATTCATTTGCCTCGGTACGCTCCTGCCCGCTGCCAGTCGCATCCTCCTTCACGAACCATTCCGGCAAACGCGGCAATGCGATGACGAAACGACGCTCCCTTCCTTGGCTACCATCGCGACGTTGGCTGCTCTTGCCGCCTGTGATTTTGGGGATCCTCACCATTGTCGCGTTTGTGACAAACCGCAAACCGTTGGTACGTGTTCCCGATGCCGAGGTGGCGACACCCGTCCGTGTCCTGCAAGCGGTACGGCAAAGCATCGCCCCGGTGGCGAAAGGTTATGGGACAGCCAAGCCGAAACGCATTTGGTCCGCCGTGACCGAGGTCTCGGGCGCCATTGTCGAAACCCACTCTGATTTGCGTTCCGGAAACCGTGTTGCCCAGGCTGAGCAGCTCGTCAACATCGATGACGAAGATTACCGGCTGTTAGTCTCACAGCGACAAGCCGACTTACAAAATGCGTTGGCGGCGGTCGACGAACGGGAAGCGGCCGCCCAGGCCGATCGGCTGTCGTTAGAGATTGAGCAAAACCTACTTCGTGTGACCGAAAAAGACTACAAGCGATTTGACCAGTTGCAGGGAAACTCGGCCGCATCGTTGTCCGAAGTCGAAAAGGCTCGTAGCGACTTATTGCGACAAACCCAATCGGCTCAACAACTGCGCAACTCCTTGGCGGTTTCGCCAGCCCAGATCGCGGCCGCAAAAGCGAAGGTTGCCCTCGCGGAAGCAAGATTGACGGAAGCGAAACGCGATCTCGCGCGGACAACCATCGTGGCACCTTTTGCCGGTGTGCTGTCCGGCGTTGACGTCGAGCCGCTACAGGTGGTCGCTAGCGGAGCGAAATTGTTTGAAGTTCACGATACCGACACGATCGAAATTGAGGCACAATTCTCCCTCGCGCAAATCACAACGCTGCTGATGGCTCCGTCCAATGTCTCAAGTCGAGGCGAAAAAGCCAATTCGCGGCGGTCCCCAACCGGAAACTTGTCAGCAATCGAAGCCCATCGTCTCACCGCGGTCGTCACGGCTCGCAGTGGTCAAGTCGAGATGAGCTGGACCGGCAAGCCGATTCGAATGAGCGAAGCGATCAATCCTCAAACCCGAACGCTTGGCGTGGTGGTCGAAGTGGACAATACAACCCAGCGATCACGGGTTACGTCGCCGGTTCGCCTGCATCCCGGCTTGTTTTGCGAAGTGACCCTATCGCCATCCGAAACGTCTCTCGTGATCACGATCCCTCGAACCGCGCTGACCTCAGGCGTCCAGCCGTCAACCAACCGTGGCCAGGTGTTGATCGTGGATCAAAATAATCGATTGTCACGACGCGAAGTGTCACTCCGATTTTCAAGTGAGAAGTGGCTGGTTGTGACCGATGGAATTGACGAAGGCGAATTGGTCGTGATGGTACCACCAATCCCTGCGATTGATCAGATGTTGGTGCTGCCCGAGATCATGGCAGCCGAGGACCAGAAGTCCGTGCTCGAGCCGCCGGCGACGGAGAATCGCAGATGATCGCCTTTTTTGCAAAGCACCCAACTGCGGCCAATCTCTTAATGGTTTTGATGTTGGCGATCGGGGTGCTGAGCATGACAAAGTTGCGCCGCGAAACCTTCCCCGATGCAGCTGCAGTGGAAGTCGAAGTCGCAGTGCCATTCCCAGGGGCGACATCACAAGAGGTTGAAGAAACGATTGTCGACCGGTTGGAAGATGCACTTGAAGGTGTCCAATACGTCAAAGAGATGCGTGGCGTCGCGATGATGAACGTTGGCCGCGTCACGCTAAAAATGACCGACACCGGCGATTACGTTACGTTCCGAAATGAAATCGACAATGCGGTCAGCGGCATCGACGACTTTCCCGAACAAGCCGAAGCGCCAATCACAAAACGACTGAACACCAAGGATCCGGTGCTCGATGTTCTCGTCGATGGCCCCATGGAGGCCCCCGACTTGAAGACGTACTGCGAGCGGCTGAAAGACCGGCTGCTCGCGTCAGACGGAATCTCGGAGGTCGAGATCACAGGTTTTTCGGACCACCTGTTGCGGGTTGAACTGTCGCGTGAAGCACTGCTTCGATACGGCCTCAGCCCCGCCGAAGTGTCAGCATCCATTTCCCGGCAAAGCATCGATCTGCCCGCAGGCCGCCTGGAGGCGGACGAGACAACTTTGGTTCGCGTCAAAGAAAGTCGCAAGACCCAGGCGGCACTTGAATCGATTGTGCTATCCGGCCAGCAAGGTGCCGCGGAGATCCAACTCGGTGATATCGCCGACGTACTCGACGAGTTCGAACTCGACGAAGACCGAATCGAAGTCAACGGCCGACGCGCCGCAGTGCTCAAGATACTCAAAGGCAAAACCGAAGACGTCATCAAGGTAGCGGAATCGACCCAGGCAATCTTGCAACAAGAACGCGAGCGACATCCTCAAGTCACGTTGACCGTGATCAACGACATGTCCCAACTCGTCGAGGATCGCATTGGGCTGCTGGTCAAAAACGGCCTACAAGGCTGTGTGCTGGTATTTCTGGTGATGTGGTTGTTTTTCAGCGCCCGATTGTCCTTTTGGGTCGTCATCAGTCTACCCGTGTCGTTTCTCGCCGCCTTCGCCGTCGTACCGCTGTTTGGCTTGACCATCAACATGTTGACGATGGTAGGACTGTTGATGGCCTTAGGCTTGTTGATGGATGATGGGATTGTGATCGCCGAGAATATCGCCCGGCGTCGATTGGAAGGAGAATCGGCAATGGATGCCGCGATCAATGGTGTGCGAGAGGTAGCCACCGGCGTCTTTTCATCGTTCTTGACGACCTGCTGCGTCCTCGGGCCGCTGATGTTCCTTAGCGGAGAACTCGGTCGAGTGCTTAAAGTGTTGCCGATGATGTTGTTGTTGGTGCTATGCACAAGCTTGGTCGAAGCGTTTCTGATTCTGCCGTCGCATCTCGGTCATTCCCTTGCTCACGCCAACACCGAACGACGCAACTGGATTCGTGTTCGTGTTGATTCCATGATTGATGCGGG
Organism: Novipirellula artificiosorum; assembly: GCF_007860135.1. Lineage (NCBI taxonomy): Bacteria > Pseudomonadati > Planctomycetota > Planctomycetia > Pirellulales > Pirellulaceae > Novipirellula > Novipirellula artificiosorum. The sequence goes on along the minus strand of NZ_SJPV01000002.1, from coordinate 130,218 downwards.
GCGTGAATTGTGTGGCAGAATTGTCAGCTTAGCCATTCGCTGGCGTTACCTTGCTGCTGGCCTTGTTGTCATGGCTTTCCTGATCACCGTCGGGTTGTTGGTCGGCGGGGTCGTTCGCGGCCAAGTCTTCCCCGATCTTGAAGGTGACGTGATCGAAGCACGTGTCTTGATGCGTCCTGGCACGCCGCTGGCGCGAACGCAGCAGGTGATGGACCAACTTGGCGAAGCCCTTGCAAAGACGAACGAAGTGTTCAAGCCGAGCCAACCCGAGGGTCGTGACTTGGTAGAAACCAGCTACGTTCGTTTTAATCACAACATCGATGCCTTCGAAACCGGTGCCCATGTCGCCACGTTTACAGCAGATCTGCTGGCGACCGAACAACGTGACGCCCGACTTGTCGACGTGATCCAGGTGTGGAAACAGCAGTTCGGGAGCGTCTCCGACGCGTTGAGTGTTACCTTCGACGAACCCGCGATCGGCCCTGCTGGCCGTGCACTAGAAATTCAATTATCGGGGTTGCCGTTGGAGGAACTGGATCAGGTGTCCGAAGAGGTGCAAGCGTATTTCCGGACCTTCGATGGCGTGTACAACATGACCGACGATTTGCGTCAAGGTGAAAGTGAGCTGTTGGTCCAACTTCGCCCCGGCGTTGTCGGGCTTGGCATAAGCACAACGGATCTCGCGACACAACTGCGAGGTTCGTTTCAAGGTTTGTTGAGCGATCAGATTCAAGTCGGCAGTGAAAGCTACGATGTCGAGGTTCGATTCTCAGACTTGGATCGCAACAGTTTGATGGATCTTTACGATTACTTGGTCTTCTTGCCCAGCGGACAAACCGTACCGTTGTCGGAAGTCGCGACAATCAGCGAATCGAAAGGCTGGTCGCGGATCGCGCACTTTGATGGTCAACAGGTTCTCGTCGTGATCGGAAACATCGACTCAGAACGCAGCAATGCCATGGCAATCCTAGGCCAGTTCAAAGCCGAGATCATTCCAAAGTTGGTCGACACCTATCGCGGCTTGAAGGTGAGCTTCAAAGGCGAAGCCGAACGCGGATCCGAAACCGGTGCCTCCTTGGCTCGAGCGGCCGTGATCGGTTGCCTAGGAGTCTTCATTATCTTGTCGTTTCAATTTCGCAGCTACATCGAACCGATCATCGTGATGGTGGCGATCCCCTTCGCATTTGTCGGTGTCGTCTGGGGACACCTCGCGTTCGGGATACCACTCAGCTTGCCGAGTGTCATGGGCTATGCATCCTTGGCGGGCATTGTCGTCAACGATTCCATCCTGCTGGTCCTGTTTCTCAAAGCGGCGCGCCAACAGGGCGTACCGGTGATCGAAGCCGCTGAGGGCGCCAGTCGGACGCGGTTTCGAGCTGTCATGATCACTTCCTTGACAACCATCGCCGGTTTGTCACCGCTGCTGCTTGAACGCAGTCTACAAGCTCAAGTGTTGATCCCGATTGCAATCAGTATTTGTTGCGGGTTGCTCGCATCAACGCTGTTGGTGTTGGTTGTCATTCCCTCGCTCTACGTGATCCTGTCCGATCATGGCTGGACCCGCTAGAGCATTGCGATTCACATAGCGGATGAACCGGGCTCGTTGCATCGATCAAATCCTGGATCGAAACGCTGGCGAAGGCAGCTTCGGTAGCCGCATAGGCCTTGTCAATCGCGTCATGAAGGGGACACAGATCGTTATGAGATTGCAGCCCCAATGGGCAGGTCTGAATCCGCTCGATTGGCGAGACCGCATTGACGGTGTCCAAGATGGTGATCTCCTTGGGTTTCCTCTTCAATTCATAACCGCCACCGGGCCCCGGTCTCGATTGAACCAAGCCCTTTGACGCCAACTCCTGCAACACTCGAGTCAAATAGCGTCTCGGCACCTTGGTCTTTTCGGCGAGCAGATCGGCCGAAGCCGGGATTCCAATCTGGCCGCCCATGCAAGTGATCGCCCGAAGCGCATATTCGGCTGTCTTGGAAAGCATGAAGGAGTGGTCCTGGTTGTTCGATCGAAATTGCCTTGCAGCGGTGGTTTGCTTGCCAATACTCTTGCTTCGTTGTTAAAAAAATGCAAGACCCTGGCGGCGGATTTGCCGCAACACGACTTCACGGATATATTCCACCCAAACATCCACCGCGATGTGTCATCCTCTTCGCCTTTCCCCTTTTTTGTCAAGAGCGTTCGCGATGGTCCGCTGCTTACCGCGTTTTTCGCTGTATCTATTCCTCGGAAGTCTGTTCTTTGCCGACGGTGGATTTGCGACGAGCCCCGTGGAGTTCTGGCTCACCGATCCGGGTGGCAACGCCCGGTTCGAGAACCAGGCCGATCGTATCACCGCCTCACAATTGGCGGCCAAGCCCATAGCCATTGAACTGGATTCAAAGGCTCGCTTTCAAACGATCGACGGTTTTGGATGCACTCTGACCGGCGGTAGCGCACAGCACTTGTTGCGGATGAGCGATTCCGCTCGCGCCGCCTTATTAGAAGAATTGTTCGCCAGCAACGGGACGAACATCGGCATGAGCTACCTAAGACTCAGTATTGGAGCCTCCGACCTGAACGATCGTGCCTGGACCTATGACGACCTCATCGAGGGCCAAACCGATCCATCCCTCAGCCAATTTTCGTTGCGACAAGACCGTGCCGATGTGATTCCGGTACTGAAACAGATCATGACGATCCAGCCAGAGATCAAATTGATGGGATCGCCATGGTCGGCCCCAGCCTGGATGAAGACCGAGTACGATTTACGAGGTGGCAGTTTGAAGAAAGAGCATTTTGGTGTCTACGCGGATTACTTTGTCAAATACATCGAAGGCATGCGGGCCGAGGGGATTTCGATCGATGCCGTGACGCCACAGAACGAACCGCTGCACCCCGGCAACAACCCCAGCATGTTCATGAGTGCGGAAGACCAGGCGGAGTTTATCGGCATCCACCTGGGCCCCGCCTTCGAGCGAGCACGAATCGCAACCAAGATTGTTTGCTACGATCACAACGCCGATCGCCCGGATTACCCGTTGACCGTTTTGCAGGATCCCATTGCCAATCGTTACGTCGACGGGTCGGCGTTCCATCTTTATGCTGGGTCCATCGATGCGCTGCAACAGGTGCATGACGCCTTTCCCAGCAAGCATCTCTACTTCACGGAACAATGGACCGGAGCCCCCGGGAACCTTGCTGGCGATTTGGCGTGGCACATCAATGAGCTAACCATCGGTGCGACGCGCAACGGATGCCGCGTGGTGCTGGAATGGAATCTGGCAAATGGACCTGATCATCAACCGCATACGGATCGTGGCGGCTGCGATCGATGTCTTGGAGCGATCACGATCGATGGAGACAAGGTGACCCGCAATCCTGCGTATTACGTCATTGCTCACGCGTCGAAGTTTGTAGTGCCGGGTTCAACACGGATCGCATCAACCACGTCCAACGACCTACCGAACGTCGCTTTCCAAACGCCCCAGGGAAAATTCGTCGTGATCGTGCTCAATCGAGGACACGCATCACAGGCCATTGTCATTCACGAGGGTGATGACAGCATCTCGGCAACGCTGCCGCCCGGTGCGGTGGGGACGATCGTTTGGAAAAACGACGAAAACGCTACGGAATAGCTTTCAGTGCATCGCGAATCACTGCGGGGCGATTGGTCGTAATTCCAACAGCACCGAGATTGGCATAATACTTGGCCTCGTCAGGCGAGTCGATGGTCCAAACGTGGAACGTGCTGCACCCACCCGCGAGAAGCCTATCAATGAATGGTTGGTCAATTAAATCCACCATCCCCTTCATCCCCACCCCATCGGCACCAGATCGCCGCACCGTGTCCGCGATCTGCTCTGGCGTGGGCGACCAACTGCCTCCCTTTTCCACTTGCTTGAAACTGGTCAGCCAGTGAACCTCAACGTCCGGCATCCGTTCCTTACATGCTTTCACATTGGCTTCATCGAACGCGATAATCAACAACTTGATTTTCGAGTGATCGATGCGATCCAGTTCTCGCTTCAAGGGTTCAACAATTCGAACATCGCTCTTCAGCTCAATCACAAAAGTGCGACCTTCCGGAACCGTCGCCATCACGTCCGCGAAGGTCGGTATCCTTTCTCCGTTCCACTTCGCACCCTTCCAATTGCCCGCGTCCAGTTCTCGAAGCTCTGCTAATGTGGAAGATTCGACGTTGACGTCCTGAGCTGTCGTCCGCCGAGTCGTCTTGTCGTGGATGCACACGATCTCAGAGTCGGACGCTAAATAGAAATCGCCTTCGATCCCGTCTGCTTGTTGTTCCCATGCCAACTGGAACGCCGCAACCGTGTTTTCGGGCGCGTCCTCCGATGCCCCTCGGTGTCCGACAATCATCTGAGCATGGACAAGGCCCGTTACACCCATGCCTGCCAGACACGTGACCCCGAAAACAACAATCGTCAGCCAACGCAATGGGTGCGCCGACGCTCTACCAAACAAACGCCAATCGAAAGACATGAAGATTCGCCCATCAGGGTTTCGGACTCGGTTTCAAACCACGCCCGGTTGTTCTAACCGCACCTTGCTCGGATCGCAAGAGACAAGCGAATGGCGATCATTCGCTATGGGCGATAGTTCGGATAGTACCCGTCGTAGTAAGGCGCAGAGGGGTAAGGTGTCCCCGGTCCAAAGGGATACGGGTTCAAAGAACCGGCATCATAAGGCGATTGATTTCCGCCGCGCCGATCACTCGGCCAATCGCCCCCCTCTCCTGCTCGAGCGGGACGTTGGGGCCCCGCTGGAACCCTCCCCATCGGTGGCCTCACCTGCTCGGGAACCGGAAGAGCAGAATTACCGAGACCGCGACCATAGAAATTCGGACCGAGGTTCATCCCTGCAAGGGGTGCGCCCCAAGCTGCATAGGGAGCACTGTAAGGGCGATAGGGAAATCGCCACTCACCATACGGTCGCACCGGAGGCCCCCACGATTCAACGCGGTGGTAATTGTCAGCCGATTGGCCATAGTTCAGCGAACTCCGCATATGCGTATAGCCGCTGGTTTGGAAATCAGCGACCACTGCGGTCGTCGGTGCAGTGATCGGCTCGTACTGAGTCGTACGGACAAGCGTGACGGGGTCGTGAGTGTACGTGCTCGGCAGCGTCAACCAATCGGCCCCCAAACTGACCGACGCCACAACAAGACTCAGCAAGACGAAAACAGAGTACTTCATAGACCCCAAAATAGTTCGCCTTTTGGGGTGGCGCCGAAAAATCGCCAAGATGCACTCAACTATTTTCGGCTTGGCAATCCAACAATCGCTACAACCGTCGTAATCCGTCTTCGGTCATTGGCGTTGGGATTTCGACATCGATCTGATCGATTCGAGCGAGGGTTTCCGTATCCAAGATCAAATCACGTGATTCCAGCGATTCCCGCAATTGATCAGTGCTGGTCGCTCCGAGGATGGTCGATGCGACAAAGTCGTGCTGGCGACTCCATGCCAGCGACAATGCCGTCACGCTCGTTCCCATCGAATCAGCGATTTCACCGAGCCGGCGTGCGGTTTCGACCGAACGCTCGTTCACAAATCTCTGAGCCATCTTCTTTTGACGCGCTTTGCCGGTGGTCAAATAGTCAGTAAACCGGGCTCCCGGTGGCAGCGATTGGTTGTACTTTCCCGTTAACACGCCTCCACCGAGTGGTGAATAGGGCAGCAAACTCATCTTTTCGCGCCGCAACACTTGCGCCAGCTCACTCTCACAGCGCCGGTTGATCAAACTGAAATTGTTTTGAACCGTTTCATAGCGGTCGAGTCCATGAACATCCGCCGCCCACAAACTTTTCATCACCCCCCAACTCGTCTCGTTGCTACACCCGATCGTCCGCACTTTCCCCGAATCACGCAATTCGTTCAACGCCGCCAAGACCTCCTCATACGGCAAGCCATGATCGGGCCAGTGCGTTTGGTACAAATCGATGTAATCGGTACCGAGGCGGCGGAGTGAATCCTCGCAAGCAGCAATGATTTGGCGTCGATCGAGAGCTGCTTTGCCGTGTCGAACCGGTGCGCAGAACCAACCATGGGACGGCCCCGTGACCTTGGTTGCGACGACAATCGAATCACGCGGACGGCTACTCAACCAACGACCGAAGATTTCCTCCGTCAATCCGACGGTATCTTTGTATGGCGGAACCGGATAGATTTCCGCGGTGTCAAAGAAATCGATTCCGGATTCGACAGCCAGATCACAGATCGCGTGACTGGTTTTTTCGTCACACTGACCTCCGAACGTCATGGTTCCCATGCAAAGTTCGGTCACGTAAATCGCACTGCTGCCCAATCGTCTTTTCTGCATCTCTACTGGCTTGTCGTTTGAGTTGATTCCACAGGACGGGTCGAAGCTGCTAAAATAACAAACTCAATGCAAATCATCCTCCCCCCTGTCACCCTCCTTTGCTTTTCCCCCATTTCTTGATAGGCCAAACCGTGTCATTACCCTTCTTCCCATCGGTCCGGATGGCAGGACGAAGATGAATGAGGAGCCAACGATTGCGCACGACATTCCGTTTTCGGTTCCCTTTGTCCATCGCTTGCGGGTAACCGGCGACGTTGCTGGAGCCGATTTCCCGGTGTTGACGGGCGTGCTCGATCGAGACGTCGCGGGCCCGTCACGAGTGCTTGTGGTAGCGGAGCATGCGCTCCGCGAACCGGGCGTCGATGGCGGCAGCGACCCTGTGGCTGCGATCGCGTCCAAGTTAGCAGAAACCCAGTCGGTCGATTTGACCCAGCCACCGCTGTTGGTTCATGGCGGCGAAGCCGTTAAAAATTCGCAAGCAACGGTCGACGCAATTCTGAGGGCGATCCACGACAATCAGTTGGATCGCCGCAGCTATGTTGTGGCGATCGGTGGCGGCGCGATGCTCGATGCGGTGGGCTATGCGGCAGCAATCGCCCATCGTGGTGTTCGCTTGGTTCGGATCCCCACAACAACGTTGGCACAAGCCGACTCCGGTGTCGGTGTCAAAAACGCAATCAACTTTTTCGGCAAGAAGAACTGGATTGGAACCTTCGCCGTCCCTTGGGCCGTGATCAATGACTGGAAACTGCTCGAGACGCTACCGGATCGCGACTTTCTGAGTGGTTTTAGCGAGGCGATCAAGGTTGCGTTGTTGAAGGATCGCCAACAATTGGACTGGTTAGTGAAACATGCGGCATCGATCGTTGCTCGTGATGGTCAAGTCGCGCGCCCCGCCATACACCGATCGTGCTTGTTACATCTGAAGCACATCACCGAAGGGGGGGATCCCTACGAAATGCTCGAAGCCCGACCACTTGATTTTGGCCACTGGTCGGCTCATCGGCTGGAATCGCTAAGTCAGTTCGAGATCCGACATGGCGAAGCGGTCGCGATCGGAGTCGCGATTGACTGTATCTACTCGGTTGAACAGTTTGGACTGCCGCGAGCGGATGCCCTAAAAGTGATTAGCGGACTGCATGATCTCGGTTTGAAGGTTTGGCATCCGCTGCTGCAGTCGGCCAATCAAGTGCTTGAGGGCTTGGAAGAGTTTCGCCAACACCTCGGCGGTCGCTTGACGTTAACGATGCTGCGACGAATCGGTGATCCGATCCATGTTCACGAAATCGACCTCGACGTCATGAAACGGTCCATTGAATCGCTTGATTCTCCCTTGCGGCCATGAGGCCCGTTGGTGTAAATCGAATAGGCAGTCTGACACGATGGCTTCACTCTCTGGCAACCGGAGCGTGAAAGCCGCTGCATCAAGCTGCTGGCACGACTGCGCGGACGCATCGGCTCGATTGGAGCCGCACGACTACTCCTCGAAAAGGCACCGATTGATGTCGCGATTTTTGGCTGGCATGGTTTGCGGAGCGATTTTGTTGTATGTCGCGATGCACTACCACGTTGTTCGAGGGACCGACGGCGTTTTCCTGGTTCCTAAGGTGAGCAACGGTTTGTCAGGCATCTATACCGACATCCGCGATTTCCAACTGATGGATTGGCAGCAGCACAAACCCCTGGCTGCCGCGATGGTCAAGAATGGGCAAACCCATCCATTAGAAGGGTCGACGATGACCACGTTCCGCGCGCAGGTCGATTCGTTGGTTGAGGGGTTGTTTGATTGAATGCGTATCGGGGCACAGTCAAGCATTTTCTTGAATAAATCTTGAGAATCGTATAAGCCACGACGTTTCATTCGCCATGGATCGGATCATCGGCCCGGATCGCAACGTCCGCCCACTTGGCACCAGCGGTACGGTTCCGTTTGCTCTGCGGATTCGGGGATGCTTGGGTCGATATCCTCAGTGGTGTGACAACCAATCGCTGATGCTCACCCGTTTGTCCTTCCGTCCGATCCTTTCCCAACTCGCCTAGGATTCGCTTACGGTTCAACCGAAGCTCGATCCTAAGCGTCCCCCGAGGGCACACACGCATGACTGAGAAATACCGCCATCGCTATTTTTTCATTGGCTTATTATTGGTCCTCTTAGGAGTTCAATTTCGCATGGTCGATTCGTTTGTGTTGAATGAATCGTCGACACGCACGCTGGCAAGGTTTGGTCAAACGGCGACCGCATCCAATGGATCCATGATGGATTCGTTCCTGTTGCAGGCGTATCCGAATCCGATGAAACGAGTGGAACCGCCAAGATGGATCGGATTGTCGATGATCGCTCTTGGCGCCGTCATGTCGCTGCATGCGGTTGCCATGCCGCGGCATCAATGATGTCGTTCAGATGAAACAGGCGGAATGGATTTGTTTCGCACAATGCCCTTGATTCCCGGATCGTGCACGGACGCTCGACGAACCGGGGAAACGTTTCGATCGTTGAAACGATTTACAATCCCTACCGAGTCGTCCAATGTTGTTATTGCCGCTGCTGCTGCTTTGGGCTCGCAAACCGATGCACTTCTCGAATTGTCTGCTGCATTGTTTGGTCCCGATGATCACCGTGATTGCGGTATCCGTTCCGCTTGGCGAGTTGTGCTTGAACAACCCCGTCGCCGCGGCTGATCTCAATGGCGCCCCTTCGAACCCGGTTCATCGCGAAGGGACGCTGCTGCCACCTACGGCTGGGAAATTCGTGTTGCTCGGTCGACGTTGGGCTTTTGTTCCAGACCGTTCTCTGAGGGAACTGAAGCCGCAGTTTCCCGCAAACCAAGCGCTGTCTCGGTTCGATGCGGCACGGGTCGAGGCCGAACCCGCTGCCGATCCGAATCCGATCCATGATCCTTACGCCGCGTTCGCTTCACCCGAAAAAATCGATTCGCGGATTGCGGGTATTGATCCGCGCAATGCGATCATGGTGGTCGAAAACCTATTGCTACAGCGAGTGGCCGATGCGGTGCGAGCCGACGAGAACGACGACACCTGGACCATCACCGCTAAATTCACAGAGTTCTTTGACGAAAACCGTTTGATTCTGCTAACGGCCCAGCGAGCAGCGAGCCACTAAAACCAGCGGGTTCACTCATGACGTAACGCGTCGATTGGATTCATCATGGCGGCCTTCCTTGCTGGATAGACTCCGAAGATCAACCCGGTGCCCAGCGAGATGAACACCGACAGACCCACGGACCACAAAGCAATCCGCGGCTCGATCGCGTGAACAATCGGCGGCAGCAGGTCGGGTGATACGGACGTCACCAACTGCCGTGTCAAACTGAATAACGGTCCCACCATCAAACCGCACAGCACCCCCAACAATCCGCCGCCGCCGCTCAGTAGCAACGTTTCGCTCAAGAATTGCTGAATGATGTCGCGCCGTTTCGCCCCAATCGCACGCCGAATTCCTATTTCTCGGGTGCGTTCCGTTACGGTCGCCAACATGATGTTCATGATCCCGATTCCTCCGACGAGCAAGGAGATCCCGGCGATGACGACCAACAAAGCATTGAACATCGCTCGTGTTCGTTCCGCTTGGCGGAGGAGTTCTTTTGGGACCACGACGGCGTAGTCGTCTTGTTCGTGAAACCGTTGTAGCAGCGAGCTGATAATCGATGCGACTTCATCGACCGTTTCGACCGAACGGACGGCGACGGTGATCTGACTCAACTGGACGATCTCGCCTTGTCGGTTCCCTCCCACTTGCGTCATGACTTGATCGCCGATGTGGATGCGCAGGGTTTCGAGCGGAATGTAGGCATCACGATTGAAATCTCGTGCGTCCAAGCTGCCGCCAATCGCCGCCGCGGCATCGCGTGGTTGCGTTTGGCCAATCACCACGTACAGATCATCTCCCAACCAAACCGACTTGCCGATCGGGTCTTGATAGGGAAACAGCTTCTTGGCGGTTTCGTCCGCAAGCACCACGACCTTGCTGCCGTCATCGCGTGGTGATAGCCAACGACCGCGTGCAACCTGCAAGCGATTCAATTCCAGGTAATCGAACACGCAGCCAACAAGCTTGGAATCTGCGTTACGGTCTTCCACACGCAACTCGTAGACGATTTCTCGCATGGGAATCGCCCGAGAAATCGATGGAATGTTGGACACGATGCGTTCATAGTCCTCACGCAACAGCCCGTACTTCGGAAATCGGCTGTTAGATTGTTCACCGTCACCGCTGGGAACCGGCTTGACCGAACGAACGATGATGTTTTTGGCACCGAGTTCCAAGATTTGCTGCTGAGCCTGGTAACTGACTCCTTCACCGATTGCAACCAACCAAATGACCGTCATGGTGCCAATGAAGATGCCCAAGGCGGCCAAGCCTGCTCGCATCCTCTGCAACAGCAAACTCTTTAGCCCAAGCTTTAACGTTCGGAGAAAGTAGAAATTCAAAGCGCCAGCTCACTCGTCGAATCGAGACCATCCGAATCCTTTTCGATGGGCTTCTTGGATTGCAAGGGAGGCGAACTGGAATCCGTTTCCGTGGGTTCCGCTGTCTCAGCCTCTGCGTCCCCCTCTTCATCCTTGACATCTTGCGGCTTTGGTTTGTAGGGCTTCAACACTTCGTCCTGAGCTTCGTCGACGAACGCCAACGGATTCAACACCACCTCGTCGCCTTCTTTAAGCCCCGATTCAACGATGATAAACTGCTTGTTGCTGTCTCCCAGTACCAGCACTCGTTTCTTGATGCCCTCGGCGGTTTTCACCCAGCAACTGTTTTCGTCACCGGTTTGAAGCACAGCTGCGACAGGGATCGTCAAAACGTTTTCATACTCGGCAAGAATGACTTTCACCTCGGCACTCATACCCGGTTTCAAATCGTCCTGCCCCTTCAATTGGACAATCGTGTCAAATTTAACGACATTGCCGTCCCACCATCCAGACGGCTTCGATACCTTGGCGACTTCCGAGACTTCGCCGTCGAGTGTTGCGTCCCGCAACCGGACCTCTGACTTCAATCCCGCCTTCACACGATCAATCACGGATTCGTGGATGCCGAGCTTCACCTGCATCTTGCCCAGGTCGGGCATGATCAACAGCACTTGGTTGGTATGCACATTGGCTCCCTCTTCCACATCGGGTGAATCACGCCAAGCTTCGGATTTCGGATGAATCACCATGCCGCTCTGCTGAGCCGTGATCACACAGGCGGCTAACTGTTCTTCTTCTTTGTCAAGCCGCACCTTCTGCAGATCCACCTGAGCCTCGGCAGCTTTCAAGCGTGCTTCGGCCGCTTTCAAATCGCTTCCAAGTTTCTCAATCTGTTTCTCTTTCTTAAATTGTTCCAACGAGGTCAGTCGCGTTTGCTTCAGAATCAGTTTCTGTTCCGCCGACTCAACCTGAAACTTCTCCTTTCTCAGTTGCAAAGCCTTGATCAATCCCTTCGCTGCCAATCGTTCAGCCGCCCGAAACGACAAGTGAGCCTGGGTGACGGCTTGCTCCGCCTCGAATATTTCCTGCCTGATGGTTCCTTGCTCTTCAATGAAGGTGCCTTTGATGTACTCCGTCACACTTTTTTTTGCCACAGCGACATTGGATTCGGCTGTGATCTTGGCCGCGATTGAGTTTTGATAGTCAATCTTTTTCTGGTTCACCTTTTCCTCTAAGCCAGACGCATCCAAGCGAACCAATTGGTCGCCAACTTCAACTTCCGTGCCACTATCGATCACCCAATTCACCGTACTCCAACCCAACACCTTGCAGCGGATTTCGGTATTATTGGAGCTCTCGAGCGTCCCCTGTTCGGTCACCGAGACACGCATGTCTCCACGGGTAATCCGATGTGTCAAACTCGCATCGGCTGCCGTTTGCGGCGTCTCTCGGTTGAGAAAGAAAGCGGTGGCCGCAACAATCAACAACAGTCCGGCGATCATCGAAAGCGGCTTCAACCCGAAAACCCTCGGCGCCACGTTCTGGGGCGTTTCACGAGCAAAGCTCTTGGAACGCTTGGCAATCGTGACCCGCTCCGTCCGGCGACGATCCGCACCCTCATCGAGTGTTCTCTCGGAGTCGATTTCGGCTGAATCGGTCGGGGTAGGAGTCCTTAGCATGTCACTCACTTCGTGTGTCTGCTTAGACAATTTAAGTTGCGGCGGGCGTGGCGAGGGGCCCGACTCGTTAGTGAGCGCTATGCACCCAATGCAGAAGCCGGGACGACCCTATTCTAACCCAGATACCTCGGGGCTGGGGGGCAAATTGCTTAGAGAGCCTTTTTATCGACGGCGGACCTACCCGTTTGCTTCCAAAAGGTTGGCCTGGGTCGGCTTGTTGGCGTCACGGGCTAACGGGCTGAACCCCGCCAGCGGTCCTAAGTCAGGCAGTTCGGCCGACGAATCGGCAAGGAAGGTCTTGTAGTAGAGCGAGTACATCAGCAAATCGGGATCCACATCCTTACGAAACTCAAATCGCTCAAGCAACGGGATTGTCAAATGCTTCGCCACCTCGCGGCGACGAGCGGGGGTCAAATAGTGTCGACGCTCGGCATAAATCGCCAGCGTACGGGCCATGCTTCGCGAGATTCGGTAATCTCCGGGAATGAACGACGCCAACGCAGCCACCCGAGGATCATCCACTTTGGCAATCGGCAACCGCCAACTCCGCTGGTCCATGATCACCATCGTGCCGGCCGCAAGGTCCCCAAGTCGCTGCATCCGCCGGGTGAAAATCATCGACACCAAACCGACCATGGCGGTCGGAATCAGAAACGCGGGTGGCATGTCCTCGGCGCCCAATTGGCTGAACGCTGCCATCGGCGCTAAGTCCGCGACTCGCAACAAGTTCCGCAGCAGTGCACGTTTCCCGCTGATCGGCCGACCTTCGACGTCGATCACCCGGATGCCCGTGGCCCATTTGCCGATCGTTCGCCCGTTAAAGTACGTTTCCATCACCGTCCCGTAAAACCAGCTGACGGCAAAGTTGACGATAAAGCCAGCCGCGACGACAAATGGCATCAGAAACTGCAAATCGACCAGTGCGCCCAAGAGCATCATCCCCAGCACAAGCAAAATGATGATGACCCAGCGAATCGCAACATCAATCAAGTACGCGGGCAAACGCCGAAACGGACCAGCCAATTGATACTTGAACGCAATGTTCTCCGGCGTTACCACCGCAATGGTCGTATCGAGTGCGGTGGGATCGGTCATCAGCAACAGGTCCGTGAAAGGGAAGATCAAAAGTCGGCGGCTACAGCTTCTGTGGAAAGATTATCATAGCCAACCCTATCGAGATGCAACCGGCTAAGGATCCAAACCGCCAGGGAGCGTTCGATCGGCAATCAGGCTATGATTGACGACCGACTCAATCAAGCCACCCCTCCACCACGAATGGACTCTCCACCATGAATCATACGCCCCCGACTCGCTTTGGCGTCATCGGCACGGGTCGAATCACGCGACGCTTGATCGCAGATTTACAGTCAACCGACGGAGCGGAAGTCACCGCGATCGCAAGCCGGACCGCCGAGCGTGCACGATGGTACGCCGATCAACATGGCATTGCCGCTGCGGTCGAAGGTTACGCGTCACTGCTTGACCGCGATGACGTCGATGCGGTCTACATTGCGTTACCCCCCTCGATGCACGCTGAATGGACCCTGGCTGCCGCCAATGCCAAGAAGCACGTTCTGTGCGAAAAACCGCTCTCGATTTCGCCTGCGGAATCAAACGAAATGGATCGTGCTTGCCAATTCAACTCTGTCCGCTGGCTCGATGCGACCGGATGGCTGCACCATGAACGAACCGAAGCCTTCTCAAAGTGGTTTGAAGAACAGCGGCTTGGGAAGATCGGCCACATCAGCGCATCGGTTTCGTTCTACCAACCGTTCCAAACCGGCGACCATCGCTTGGACCCAGTCCTCGGAGGTGGTTGCCTGTTGGATCTCGGCTGGTACTCCGTTGGATTGATTCGGTTGGTGACGGGACAATTGCCCACGGCGGTATTTGCCGATCAGATCATTCGCCAAGGCGTTTCCCAGCGAGTCACGGCGATGATGTGGTTCGATGACGGAATCACCGCGACCGTGTCGTGTGGGTACGATACCGCCACCCGAAAGTGGTTCGAAGTTGCGGGTGACCAATCATCATTGGTTTGTGATGACTTCACCCGACCTTGGACCGACCGGCCGGCGCGATGCTGGATTCACGACGCCGCGGGAACCGTCGAGCCATTCTCGTTCGCAGGGGATCAAGAACGCAGAATGATCGGCAAACTGATCAGTGATGAACCGCTCGAGGAATTGCAAAAGCAGGCGCTCGATACTCAGCGAATTCTCGCTGCGATGGAAGCTTCGATTGAAGCCTCAGAGAAGGTGGTCCTCGAGACGTAACTCAACGCTCGCGACCCGACGACACCAGGAACCCTGCCGGAACCCCGCCTGGGCTCTCCGCTTGTGTGCCCCCGTTGCTGCATTGCAGCAGCATCAAAGAAAAGCGTCCTACAACGCGGGTCGAACAATCGCGACCGCGACACCAACAATCTTCGTTTCGGTTACAAAGAGGGTTTCGACCGCAGCATTGGCCGCCTTAAGACGGACACCGTTCGGTTCAGGATAGTAGTAGCGCAATACAGAATCACCATGCACATTCTGACACACGGCCATTTGACCAGGTGTCGCATGATCTTGACGCTTCACGATCACGTAGTCACCGTCAGCAATCTTGGCCTCGATTAATGAGTCACCCGATACTTGGACCACAAACCGATCCTCTTCGAAAATCATCTCACTGAAATCGATCCGGTCGTTGGGTTCAAACGCCAACCGAGTCGGTGCGGCCGAAACAATGCCACCCAGCGGGATGCTGTTGCCGCTTCGGTCCGCAGGATTGGTCAACTCAATCGCGCGTGACTTGTTCGGACTGCGATTGATCAGACCTTTTCGTTCCAGCGCGCGGAGGTGACACATCACACCATTGGGACTTTTGATTCCAAAATGTTCACCAATTTCACGAACCGTGGGACCGTAACCGCGCTTAACGATCAAATCGCGGATCATATTGTAGACGTTCTGCTGCCTGTCAGTGAGCTGCGCGGACATCGACGACCTCTTGGTTCACAGGAAAGAAAATTGTGTTCACTAACGTGATATCAATTATACCACACAGTAAACGCTCGTCCACACCAAAAGGCTTGTAGTTTACTGCACTACAGCAAGTTTTTTTGGGCACAGAAGATCACAATCAATCCCATCGGGATACACCACCAAGCAAACCAATGGAGTCGATCAAGACGGCTCCAGCCTATCAACCACTTCAATGCCGCGATCCCGACGACGAACGCAACGACTGCCCCCACAAGCATTTGCGACGGTGTGTATTGAATCGCGACGCCGGCCCCTTGCTGCTCGATGACGTCCTTGACCGCAAGCACGGTAGCCCCGCAGATCGCGGGAATGGCTAGCAAGAAAGAAAAAGTCACGGAGTCGTCATTTCTTAAGCCCAATAGCCTACCCCCCAAAATTGTGGATCCACTTCGGCTCACTCCGGGTAGAATCGCGAACGCTTGAAAACACCCGATCATCAGCGCATCGAGGTAGGTCATGCGTTGGTACTCGCCGTCCTTGGGTTTGAGCCGACCAAGGAGGATCAAGAAAAGACCGGTGGCAAGCAGCGCCACTCCGACCACGACGGGCATCCGCAGAATCCACTCGAAATGCTGCTTGATCGTTAAACCGATGATCACTGCGGGAAGTGTGCCGACGACGAGCAAGCCGATCACACGTCGGTCGCTCGTCAAGAGATCGAGGATACGTTTCCAATAGACAACCAAGATTGAACCCAGCGTGCCGGCGTGTAAGATGATTTCCAAGGTCGGTGATTCACTTAATTCACCCATCATCGCCCCGAGAATGACCAGATGGCCTGAGGAACTGATTGGCAAGAATTCGGCGATTCCTTGGACAATTGCAAGAATAATGATCGGCAACACGTTGGTTGTTCCAAAAGCGACGTACGGTGAAGCGAGGGGCAGCGAAAGCAAGTTGTCCAGTATCATGACCGCGAAGGGATGAAGGAAGCATTGATGCACCGCTGTGAACCCGAGAAAGCCGAACCCATGCCAATCGAGCGTCCTGTGCCACCTGAACCACTTGTGCCGAATGCCGCGGACGCGACCAATGAATCGGCCTTGTCGAATCGAGTGCCCGATTCGATTGCAAATGACGTGTTCAACGTACTGCGTGGATTTTGCATGGGTGCAGCCGATACGGTGCCGGGGGTCAGCGGGGGAACGGTGGCGTTGGTACTCGGCCACTATCAACGTTTGATCACCGCGATCAGTCAAATCGATTCACAGGCATTGAGGCTGTTATCACGTTTTCAACTGCGTGCCGCAGCTTGCCACGTTGATTTTCGCTTTCTCGCGGCACTCGGAGTGGGGATTGTCCTCGGCGTCTTGACGATGGCAGGCATCATGCACTGGTTGCTCGATCACAAGCAGCCGGAAACGTTCGCCGTCTTTTTTGGGTTAATCATCGGCAGCGTCTGGATCGTAAAGAACTACATCGCACACTGGCACGGCAAGCACGTCGTCGCATTGATGGTCGGAGCGATCGTTGCGTTTGGCATCACACAGATGCCCAGCGGTGGGGCGAGCATGAGCCTTCCCTCTATTTTCTTCTGCGCCTCGGTTGCGGTCTGTGCAATGATTTTGCCGGGGATCAGTGGCGCCTTTGTCTTGTTGTTGTTTGGCATCTATCATCCGATCACGGGTTTAATCAAGAATGCCGCGCACGGTGACATCACGGCCGAATCGCTTTTGCAACTTGGAATCTTCGCTGCGGGTTGTGCCTTCGGTTTGTTGGCGTTTTCGAGACTCCTGCATTGGCTTCTCGACCACCACCGTGGGACGACGATGGCCGGGCTGATCGGATTGATGCTCGGCAGCGCCGGAAAGTTGTGGCCACTGCAGATGCCAACCGCTGAAACGGCGGAAATGGAAAGCAAATTTCGCCAGATGGAAATCATTTCGCCAAGCCAGTGGCCGGGCAGTGTCGGATGGCTGATCGGACTCGCCATCGGCGCGACCCTTGCCGTGGTGATGATCGAAGCGGCAGCGAATAAGCTCGAAAAGAGACGCCACGGATACCCGGCTACATCCGATACGTGACGATTTGACGCGTATCGATTACCAACACGTTGGATTGCTGTGGAATCGGCTCGTCCCCCGCACTGCTTGTGATGCGATCCACCGAGTGCGGAATCCCAGAATCACTCAGCGCAGATTTGACAAGATCGGCGATCGCCCAGGACCTTTCAAAGGCCGGCCGGCCGAAGCATTCGATGTACGAATGCGGAACCAAACCATCATGTTGCCCCTGACGAATGATGTGAATCTGTTGGGTCGCCGGAGTCACTTCGGTTCTTACCGTGTGCAGTAGAAAGCGATAGGCGTTTTCATGGGGTCCAATCCAATACTTGTGGTTGTAAAGACTCGCAGAAAACGCTCCGAGCATTGCCAGACTCACGAAGATCCCGCGGCAGAGGGTTATCCGTCGTTCTCGGCAGGGAATCAACAACGTCCACTGTCGAATCGACCAAACCAGCAACAGCAAAGAGGTGCCGCCAAGCGGTGCAATGATGCGGTAGCTCTGAGGCACTCCCTCGATCACGAGCCAATGAAGGTGCGTCCAGAGGAAGACACAAAGCAACAGCGCGGTCCAAACCACGATCGTCTTTGCGGCCATCCTTTGAATGAAACCGGGTCGCTCACACAATCGCCGACAGGCCAAAACGTAGCCGCCGAGGACGACGAGGATGGCAAGCCCAGCGATCGCCAGTGATGTGATTCGATTCGGAACCTCCATGAGTCGCCAAAAATTCATGGCTTGCGGCAACTGGATCCTTAGAAACCAGTACAGCTTGTAGAGTGGAGCTCGCGTCAACTCGCTTCTTGCTTTGATCGGCACGTCAATTACGAGAAAGGCCAGTTTGAAAGCGAGGTAGCAGAGTAGGAAGTAACCACATCCGAGTAAGATCACCTTGGTCATTCGCCGACGATACATCGCGGACACAGTGAATCGGCGGTCCAACAGCAACAGGAACACAACGCTCCAGTACCAGGCCAGCATCGGTTGATAGGTGGCGGAACAGAGAAGCATGAGAGCCGCCGCGGCGAGGAGTCGCATCCGATTTGGCCATCGAGTCGTCGCAGAGCCGCGAAACGCATCGCGGGTCAAGGTCGCAGCGGCAATCGAGCACAGTGCAGCGTACGGTGACAACCATGTCATTGCCTGAGCCACGTAGGTTTGCATGCAGGGCAGCGTGCCGAGCGCAATTGCGATCGCCGTTCGCTCCAGATGGCCAAATCGCAAGGGACGCAGCAGCCGATAAAAACAAACCGCTACGATCGCCACGCCGATTCCAGTCAACAACCGGATCCCACCCAGCTGAGCTATACTTTGGATATTGCGGTGGACGAGATACTGCGCCAGTGCGAAAACAGTCCGTCCATCGGCCAAAAAAGCACGCTCAAGATTGCCGCGAGAAGTGAACAGTACAAAATCGTCGCCGAACCCATATTGGGCGAAAAACAGCGGCAGATACGTAAACAACAAGACGACTGCAATGACAACACTGCAAAGCAACGTCAACCGGCGATCGGATGCTCGCCAGTGGTGAATACGCGAATCCAGAGTGTCCACAAACGCCTACCAATGATCGGAATCGGGTGAGCCGACGACGTAAGTCATTTCATCGTCGACAACCACAGGTTATCTGCAAAACCTAACCGGAACAACTGCATCCATGAACGAAGAGTCCTTTGTTGAACACGCCGCTTTTGAAAAAAAACATTGGTGGTTTCTGGCTCGCCAAGAGATTGTCGTACAACTGGTATCCGTCTTGATGGATTCGCGAGCTGCGGACCCTCCGCACCCCTTTTCCGTTCTCGAGATTGGCTGCGGGACCGGCGCGACCATCAATCGATTGTCGAGCCAATTTGTTTCCGCGTCGAAGACTGTTCAGTGTACGGGGGCAGACATTTCCGCTGACGCAATCCGGATCGCGAAGCAAGACTATCCGGATCGCTCGTTCATCGTCTATAAAGAAACAGCGGACTTGGCGGACCAAATCCGCGCCGCCGATTGCGTTTTGTTGCTCGACGTGATCGAACACGTTCAAGACGATGTCAGGATGGTGGCGGCCATCGCAGAGCAAATGCGATTGGGTGCGACGTTGGTCATCACCGTGCCTGCAGATCCGAGCCTATGGAGCAGTCATGACGAGGCCTTGTTTCACTATCGTCGGTACACAGCGCCGCGATTGACATGCATTTGGGGCAACCTTCCCATTTGCCCATTGATGACCTCAGGGATGAATTGGCGATTGGCACCGGCCATTCGGATAGCTCGAAGATTCGGTCGATGGGTCGCTCCTCAAGCGTCCGAAGTTGCCAAATCCGATCTGAGCATGCCGCCATCTTGGATCAATGGTTTGCTGCGGCAGGTGTTTGCGTCCGAAGCGGCGTGTTTGACACGAGCTCTCTCAACAGGATTGCAGGGCGCCCCGGCGCCAGAAACGGTTCCTCATCCGCATGGCGTCAGCTTGGTTGCGGTGCTTCGCCGAACCGCAGGCAACATCGACTTGGCGGATCTACCAAAACCGCCAGCGATCGACGACCACGTCCCCCGGTCGCTCCAGCGTGCGTCAAACACAACTCGCGATTCCGAAGCAAACGATTCCGAAGCAAATAAGGACGGGAACTGATGCACGCGATTGTGATTCCTTGCTTCAACGAAGCGATGCGTTTTCAAGAAGAGCCGTTTGCAATCGCGTTGTCAGCCAATCCCAAGTTGCACCTGTGCTTGGTCAATGATGGCAGCACCGATGAAACGGAAAGAGTGCTCCAAGCGTTTTGTGACAAGCACAACCAGCGCACGACCCTGATCTCCTATCACGCCAATCGAGGAAAGGCCGAAGCGGTGCGAGCAGGCATTCTGTCTTGCGCGGACCAGCCCTACGAGCAGCTTGGCTATTGGGATGCGGACCTGGCAACGCCGATCGAAGATCTTCCGCTACTCGTCAATTCGCTAAACCACGATCCATCCCTTGACATGGTCCTTGGATCCCGTGTCCGGATGCTCGGGCATCAAATCGAGCGAAGGATGTTGCGACACTATGTGGGCCGGGCCTTTGCCACGTTAGCATCCCTCTCACTCGACCTCCCCGTCTATGACACCCAATGCGGGGCGAAGGTATTCCGCAACGCGCCGTGGACAATCCCTCTCTTCCAATCTCCATTCGTCTCGGGCTGGGCGTTCGATATCGAGTTGCTTTCGCGATACCTTGTTCATTGTAAGCAAGCCGGACATCAACCGAAGTTGTTGGAAGTGCCGCTGCGACAATGGCATGACGTTGCTGGATCCAAAGTGAGTCCAATCGATGGGATCAAGGCCAGCGCTGCGTTGCTACGACTGGCGAGATCCCACCGCAAGGCAATGCGATGCGATTCTACGGCCGGCGACTAATCCAGTTTTGTTCGGACGATTCCGCTTGTGCGGGCGGTTCACAAAGCTTCGCAATGGCTCGCTGCAGGACCGCATCTTCCAAATCGGTTGTCATTTCTCCGTTGCCGTTGGGACGAGCGGCGACGTAGGTCGGTTCGACGGGGACATTGGGAACGACTCCATGGCGGCTGATCGCTTGACCGCTTGGCGAATAGAACTTTGCGGTCGTCAAACACAGACCGAATTTTGCCGTTTGCATTCGAAAGATGCCTTGAACGCTGCCCTTCCCATAACTGGTTTCTCCAACAACGGCGCCTCGACCACTGTCCGCAATCGCACCGGCAAAGATTTCGCTGGCACTCGCACTGTCGCGATCAATCAAGACGGCCAAGGGAATGTTCCAAGTATTCGGACGGTGGGCGGTGTAATCAAAATTCTCACGTACATTGCGGCCGCGGGTCGTGACGATTCGACCATTCCCAAGAAAACGATCCGCGACTTCGACCGCCGCGGACAACAAACCACCAGGATTTCCGCGAACGTCCAAAATGAGAGACTTCATTCCTTGGCGATGCAGGTCCCACAACGCCTGTTCAACATCTCGTGTCGTTGTCTTCTGAAAATTCGTGAGCCGCAAATAGCCGACCCGGTTCTGTGGGTCCACCATATGAATGTTCTCGACACAGGGAACATCCACACGCCTCCGCTGAACGCTCATGTCACGCGGCGCCCCGTCAACGCCCGTCAACCCGATGGAGACATAGGAGTTCTCGGGGCCGCGGAGCAGATCGGCTGCGAGATTGGAATCCTCACCCTCGGTGAGTGTGGTTTCAACACGAACGATCTTTTCGCCGGCCACAATCCCGGCTTCTTCGGCTGGTCCGCCAGGAATCACCGATAGGATCTGTAAACAATCGCGTTCAGGTTTCAATTCAATCCCAAGCCCGACGAAGTTGCCTTCGATATTCGAGAACATTTCATCAAGCTGGTTACCGGACAGCAATCGTGTGTAGGGATCAAGCGTCGAGACCGCTCCGCTTAAATACTCCAACGCCACCGCTGTGGGAGACATACCAAGTTCGCGTCCCCCGATCGACGCGACGTAGGCGACGTTCGCACGCAAATCAAATCGGGTCGCAGTGCTTCGCGAAGTCAGCTCGTGATGGATGTTCTGACGAAAGTGCTCGACGACGGCCGGATCGGCCGCTGCCAGATGATGCTCGAGAAATTTTGGTTCGGTCAACGCGACTTCGAGCGCCGCGGTACCGTGCAGCATCACGCGAGCCCAATCGACATCGTCGACGTAGTGCGTTTTCAGGTTTGCGAGAATCTCGGAATACAGATCCAACGCCTGCTCGCTCGACAAGGAATCCACCGTTTGAACGAAACTGGTGTCTTGATAACGTCGGTTGACGTCATAGTGCAGCTTTGCAATGACGAGACGCTGGTAAAGTTGACTGTGGTCGGAAAACTTCTTATTCGCTTTCTCGTAATGCCGAACGGCATCGGCCCACAAACGAGACTGTTCGAGTTCCAAACCGTGCGTGATCGCACTGTCAACGCTGCGGGTCGTTGCATCCGCAGCGCTGCCGGCAAAGGATTCAAGGTTGCTTTCCGATCGTGCCGGTGCCAGCGAACTCAACGCCGAAGCGCTAATCAGCAAAGCCGCGAACAGGATCCGAAAACAACACGCTTTTGAGATGCGACACGAGATCTGGTTGATCCAATCCATACGTGGAAAATCCATTGGGCGTCGGTTGGCGGAGGTCCCACAAGCACCTGGGAGGTGATGCTTGTTTCAAGCCGTATGAAGACGCACAGACCACACAGCTACGGGAATATAGGACACGAAAGGTGCCGGGTCAAAAAAACGACGCATTGAAAAACCGGAAAAACCAGACCAGATCGGCAATTAAGAAAGGTTGCAATCAGGTCGAGGCAAATGTTCCGGTCCTGCAGCCCAAGGGGTGAAGATCGTGGGCGACACAAGCGGGCAAAACCGATGTTTCACGCCGGCTCGTTTCACGCGTTGGTTTCAACGTGAGTGCGTCCGCTGCACAAGATGGCGATTAAAGAATCGCCTTGGCTTCCACTCGCAACGATAGGCAGTGTCTCGTTGGCGGGCAAGGCAAGAAATTGTTTCAGCCCTGTTTCACGGAAGCTCGCTTCGCTTGCGGTCGAACCGCACTATGGCAATCGCACCACGATTGCCCGCTCTTGTTCCCTTGCAACCGTCGCACGGACAACCACCGGTGACTTGCCGTTGCGTGTGACCGTGACTTCGTAGTCGCCGTAGGTTGCGCGGCAAGCCGCCTTGCCATCCGGTCCCGACATGAGTTGCTCCTCAGTCCACCACTTGTCATGAATCAGACTCATCAACGTGTGGTAGGCGGGCTTTGCAGTCATGTCGTCGCGAAGGAGTCCCGCCGGCGCTCGCTTCCAGGCGTGATAGTCCGAGAAATCCCACCACGTAATCGCTTCGACCGAAGGATGCGAATAGAGCATGGTGTAAAAACGTTCGACTTCCTTCGACTGATACGCTTCCCCTTCGTCGGTGGATGGCCATGGCGTTCGATCCTCGTCCGCGCGCCACTTTCGTTCCCCTGACAAAATCGTGGTCTCCGTAAAATGGAGTGGAACGCCGAATGCCGCAAACCGCTCGCATGTTTCCCAGATCTTTTCGTTCGACCACGCCCCGCCATGTTGATGGCTCTGAATGCCAATCTTGTCATAAAGCGGCTTTCCGTCGGCATCAACCAATTGCCGAATCACCTCCGCATACGGCTCATCCACACGATAGTCATTCACCAGCAACGTTGCCTCGGGATTTGCTTTGCGTGCGGCCTCGAAGCACGACTTGGCAAACTCGATTTGTCCCACATCCATCCACATCCGCGTCATCTTTGGAGCGCGGTCCTTGAACTCTTGCCGGTCGACATGAGTTGGTTCATTGACGACATCCCAGGTGTTGATCAAGCCATTGAATCGCGTGACACAATCGGTAATGCGTCCTAACTGAAACGCAAAGATCGCCTTGCTGTCGTCCGGAATCCAACGCGGGTCGCTGTAGTTCCACGCCAGCGGATGTCCCTTCAATACAATTCCCTGCTGCTGGCACCAACGCGCGCAGGCAGCTCGATCCTCAAACCGGGTCTTGCCCTTCGCCGGTTCGTAGCTCGGCCAATAGAAGCCCGCCGTGGCGAAGTTGAGAAGGTCTGTAAACTGGCCCCGGTAGGCCTGCTGCAGGTTAGGTGCGTCTTCAATCTGCCAGGTGAAGATGTTCGAACCGAATAAAAAGGCGTGGCGTGTTTGTTGCAAATGCACCTCTGCACCGCTGACCGGTTGCCCCACTGAATCCAAGACCGTGATGGAAACGTCAGCCTTACGGTATTTTTCGATTCTCGCGTCAGCGTCACGGTAAAGGTCAGCTGGATCGGCTGGAGTTACATCACTGGCAGAAACGCAAACGCTCAGCACGAACAACTGCAGGCCAGCGCAAAACAAGGATTGGACTCGCATCATCAAGGATTCCAACGGTCAAGGAGGGAGGGATCAAGGTGGGAGGAAAACGGTCGTCGGCACTCAAAAACAAGCCGGACCGCTTCTAAGCATCTTGCACTTCGCTTAGCGTCTCAATTCTAACGGGCCAATCAACACGTTGTCATCGCCGAGCGCAAAAAAAAAGCTGCGACGGGGGAGACCGTCGCAGCTTGAATCATTCGTTGGTGGGGACGGCAGTGGGGAAGCCACGCCGGCTTATTCTCCACCGCAAGTCTCTCGATTGCCAGCTAACGCGCGATTGCTAGATTCTGCTTCCGCAGCCCTTCGATGTAGTCGGCAGCGATATTGATCACTTCGCGGTTGTAGAACGAATCACGGTAAACCTCTTCGGCGCCGATCTGTGCTTCGAGTTCTTTCTCCTCTTCTTCCTTTTGCGAATCAAGCTCTTTCCGCCGCGCCATAAACTCCGTTTCGTTCAACGAGATGGAGTCCTTTTCTTTTTGGCGAACGTACAACTCGACGCGATGGAGCAAGTCGGCAAACTCCTTTTCTTTGGATACACGCTCAATCGAATCGGTGCGAATCTTTCCGAGCAGATCAGCGGGAACCATATGGTACATTTCGTGTGATGCCGGTTTGACGCGATCGTTGGGCAAGGCATACTTCAAATCCGCTTCGCCGATATCCATTTTTGAAGTGATGCTTGGCAAGATCACATCTGCCGCAACTCCCGTGCGCTGGGTGCTTTCTCCATCAGGCAGATAAAACTGCTGCAACGTCACCTTCAACGCTCCGTAGTTCTCACGTCGGTTTCGAAACAACTGCTGACCAAGGTCCATCAAGGTCTGGACGGTACCTTTGCCGTGTGTTGCGGGGTCGCCGACGACGATGCCACGTTGATAATCTTTGATCGCTCCCGCAAAAATCTCGCTCGCACTTGCACTGAACTTGCTCGTCAAGACCACCAACGGTCCGTCCCATGCGGTTCCGCTGTCTTCGTCGGCATACTGTTGCACCGTTCCATTAGCGTTCTTGACTTGAACAACGGGACCACGATCAATGAACAATCCGGTCAAATTGATCGCCTCCGTTAAACTTCCGCCGCCGTTGGTGCTCAGGTCGAGAACGACGCCATTGACGTTCTGGGTTTTGAAATCACCCAAAATCCGTTGCACATCTCGCGTGCTGCTGCGGAAATCTCGTTTGTTTTGCTGTGCAGCTTCCATATCGAGATAGAAACTCGGCAAATTGATGTAGCCAATCTTCAGCGTTTGACCGTCACCGACCGCATGCTCGATGACTTTCCCTCGTGCAGCGGATTCCTCCAATTCGATGCGTGCTCGTTCAATTCGAAGGATTTCCACCTCGCCAGCTCCGCCTGGTTTGACGCCAAGCCGAACGACGGAACCCGCTTTTCCCCGGATCAATGCGACAACGTCCTTGAGGGGCATTTCAACAATATCGACCAAATCGCCTTCCTCGTCTTGGCCGACGCTCACGATCACGTCGTCCGTCTTCAACTCACCATGCCGAGCCGCTGCACCACCCGGGATCACTCGCGTGACCACCGTGTTCCCGTCCTTCTCGCGAAGCTGAGCACCGATGCCATCAAGATTCAAACTCATTAAAATCTGGAAATCGTCAAGCGAACCCGGGGACATGTAGGTCGAATGGGGGTCGTAGGCGGTGGTGACAGCCGACAAATACATTTCCAATAGGTCATCGCTGTCGGTTTGCCGCCATCGGCGACCATAGCGGTCGTAGCGGCGGCGAAGCAAATCGCGTGCTTCCTCGCCCTCTTTGCCCTCATCCATTTGGTCCAACAACGCGTACTTGATTTGTCGACGCCATCGATCACGCGATTCATCTGGGGTCTTTGCGTACACCGCAGCCTCAGGATCGATAATGATCTGTTCTTCCCGTTGGAAATCGAAATCACCATCAAGCAGCTCCTGAGCGACCGCGACCCGCTCGTCCACTCGATCGATGAAACGTCCAAAAATCTCGTAGCCGAAGCTCAAATCGCCGTCCTGAATCATGTCATCGATTCGGTCTCGGTTTCTGGCAAATTGGTCAATATCCCCTTGATAAAAGTACAATTTCATCGGGTCGAGCGAATTGACAAACAAATCGAGCGCACGTTGGCTGATCTCATCATTCAGTTCTTGCGACGAAATGTGATTTCGAGGCATCAAGGTTGCGATCAGCCGGGAAACCATGGAATCGCGAGCCGACGGCTGGGCCATGTTCATCGGGGGTGGATCCTTCGGGTCCGCCAACAGCGGCGTATCGACGACCGGCGCAATCCCTTGGCCTTCGAGCACCTGTGTGCCCGCTTGCCCGTAAGAATGGGGTGAGCAGAGCAACACGCTCGCGACACAAAGCGTCATCAATCCCAGAGGTTTGGGAAAGAACGAAAAAAGACGATCCATAAGGGTTCCCTAAAAACAGTGAGTGGGCGAGTGTTTGATTTGGATGGTGATGGGCTATCGAGCCGCGGCCTCGTCATTCGGGGCAATGCGCCCCAAAGAATTCATTCTTGGCGTGGGTTCGTGACCGCGTCATCGTCCACAGCTGCAACGAAGATCGAATGCTCTGACGAGTGATGGTAGGAAAGCAGGCAGTTTCGGGCAACTCCGTTTTTTGCCCTATTTTACCCTGTCAGCCGATTCTTCGTTACAGAGATAATTACGTAGACGCATATTGGACGGTTCCCGTTCCCGCCGTGATTTTGCCAATTTGATGGCAGGGGACTCCTGCGGCGCGAATTTTTGTCATGATGCTGTCGGCGTAAAACTCGCTCACGACCGCCGCCATTCCGATCCCCATATTAAACACGCGGCGCATTTCGGACGTTTCAATCTCGCCGGTCTTTTGAAGCCATTGGTAAATCGCAGGCAGTTCCCAGCCGCTCGGATCGATCACCGCGTCGACGTTTTTTGGCAAAATCCGGTCCAAGTTCTCTTCGATCCCACCACCGGTGATGTGCGCCAATCCGTGCAAGACCTGTTTGACCCGGTAATGCATTTGGACGCTACGGATCACTTTGGTGTAGATTCGAGTCGGTTCCAGACAGGCTTGCGCCAAGGTACGACCACCGAGTTCTTTCGGCACGGCATCCCATCCCAGCGCCGCATCGGCAATGACTTTGCGGACCAGCGAGAAGCCGTTGCTGTGCAAGCCGCTCGAAGCGAGTCCCAACACCACGTCACCTTCGCCGATCAAGTGCCCGTCGATCAGTTTGCGTCGTTCCACCACACCCACGGCGAAACCGGCCAAATCGTAATCGTCCGTTGCGTACATATCGGGCATGATCGCGGTTTCCCCGCCTAACAACGCCATGTCGCCCTCAACGCAACCATCGCTAATGCCTTGCACGATTTGCTCGAGCCGTGCGGGATCATCGCGCCCCATCGCGACGTAGTCGAGGAAAAACAGCGGCTCTCCTCCGGTGCAAATCAAATCGTTGACACACATGGCCACTAAATCGATACCCACGGTGTCGTGGCGATTCGTCTGCTGGGCAATCTTCAATTTCGTGCCCACCCCGTCGGTTCCGCTGACCAAAACCGGTTCACGATACTTTCTCGCGAACAGCTTCCCGTCAAAATCGAGCGAGAATAAACCGGCAAATCCACCATCACTCGGGATCACACGGGGGCTAAACGTGCGATGCATCAATCGCGGCAACCGCCGCATCGATTCGGCGTAAACATCGAGGTCCACGCCAGCGTCTTTGTAAGTTGCAGCCATCGGTGAAATTCAGTTCTTTTTTCTCGGAATCGGTAACCAGGAAACACGTCGCTCGGCCCTGATATCATGGCGTCTTTATCATGACGCGAAGAGGGCGGTTGTGGTAGCGGTGGCCGATCGGCACAACAAATGCCCGTAATGGTAGAATCGTGCCCCGGTGGGCCGTGCCCTGTCCTCGCCACGAGCCGACTTCGTTATCATTTAGTTCCCTTAACCGTAAACGTTTCACTAAACCGACTGGGAGGTTTCTCTGTTACCAAGTCGCTAGACGGCGCTTCACACCTGGTGAGTCCATGTTTTTTTGGCCGCTGATGGGCTTTGTCCGTCACCGCCGGTGACTCGTGGTAGGGTTGATTCGTTGGATGTGAGATCATCGACCGCAATCGCTTGATTGCACGAAAGATGCACACCCAACCCCAAACCACCAAAAAACGCTCTAACCGCATCGATCGAACTAGCCGATAGTCGCTTCTGTAAGACTCGCTCACTCAAAACGTGTTCGATGGCAATGGAAGCAATTTACGGCTGAAGCGGTCAATTGCCATTGAAGGCGTCTGGCACTCAAGAAGAGGAACCTGCAACATGCTCATGAAACAGCCGTGCCCCGATCTGCACTTTACCTATCAGATGCCGTATGGCTCTGCGCTGCAGGACACTGGCGTTGATTTTTCTGTTTTCAGTCGCTCAGCGACCAGCATGCGACTTTTGCTGTACAACAAAGTCAATGATCTCGAGCCTGCCGAAATCATCGATTTCGATCCGGGCGATCATCGTCGAGGCGATGTGTGGAGTATGCATGTCCCCAATTTGGCTGCGGGACAACTTTACCACTACCAAGCCAGCGGGCCGTGGGATCCTGAGCATGGACACCGTTTCGATGGTGCTGCCCGGTTGATCGACCCCTACGCTCAAGCGCTCGCGGGCACATTCCAGAAAAGCACCGATGGCGTTGTCCGTCCACCCAAGTGTGTCGTGATCGATGACAGCTTTGATTGGGAAGGCGATCGGCATCTCCGCCATGACATCAGCGAATCGATCATCTATGAAATGCACGTCAAGGGTTTTACCAAGAGCCGCACGGCCAAGGTCAAAGCATCCGGCAGCTATTTGGGGGTGATTGAGAAGATCCCCTACCTCCAGTCGCTTGGCATCACTGCGGTCGAATTGATGCCGATCAACGAGTTCCCGATCCACAACCCGATGGGCGAAAAATTGGCTCGGCCCAACTATTGGGGCTATGACCCGATGGCCTTCTTCTCGCCGCACCGCGGTTATGCTCACGGCAAGGCTCCTGGTTCTCAAGTGAATGAGTTCAAGGAGATGGTCAAGGCGTTGCACAAAGCCGGCATCGAAGTGATTTTGGACGTTGTGTTCAACCACACCTGCGAAGGCAACGAAAACGGTCCAACATTGTCGTTTAAGGGTCTCGAAAACCAAATCTACTATATCCTTAGCGAAGGCAAGCATTACTGCAACTATTCCGGTTGTGGGAACACGCTCAACGGCAACCACCCCGTTGTCCGCGAGATGATTTTCCATTGTTTGCGACATTGGGTATACAATTACCATGTCGACGGCTTCCGCTTCGACTTGGCAAGCATTCTTAGCCGTGATCGAAATGGTAATTTGATTCCCAATCCGCCGATGGTCGAATTGATCGCCGAAGACCCGTTGTTGGCGAACACCAAGGTCATCGCCGAAGCTTGGGACGCGGCGGGTGCCTATCAAGTCGGTTCCTTTGGCAACCATCGCTGGGCTGAATGGAATGGGCGTTATCGAGATGACGTTCGCGGTTTCTGGCGCGGCGATGGCGGGACGCTCGGAGCACTGGCAACACGCTTGGCCGGCAGCAGTGATCTGTATGAACACGCCGGACGGCCGCCCCATTGCAGCATCAATTTCATCACCAGCCATGATGGCTTCACGATGAATGATCTGGTCGCCTACAAGCACAAGCATAACATGGCCAATGGCGAGAACAATTGCGACGGCGATAACCACAACATCAGCGACAACTACGGTGTGGAAGGACCGACGCGAAAGAAAGGGGTTCGCACCATCCGAAGTCGCCAAGTTCGCAACATGATGGCGACGCTGCTGCTAAGTCAGGGTGTGCCGATGATGGTCGCAGGCGACGAGATTCGCAGGACCCAACGAGGTAACAACAACGCGTACTGCCAAGACAGTGACATCAGTTGGTTCGATTGGCGATTGGTCGGCAAGAACGCGGACATGCTGCGGTTCGTCCAGACGTTGACGCAGTTCCGACGGGATCAGCCAACGGTCCGTCGACAGCATTTCCTGACGGGCAAACCGGTCGACGGGCGAAAAATCCCTGACGTTTCGTGGTATTCGCCAGCCGGAACGCCACTGGATTGGGGACAACAGGAGTTGGCGATGGTCGCGTACATCGCTGCACCCAGTCGCATCGATGACCCAGAAGGACTTGGTCGCGATCTCGTGATGATGTTCAACAGCACGGGGCAAAACCGGAACTTTATGTTGCCAGAAGTGGGCCGTGGCATGAAATGGAACCTGTTTATCAATACGGCTGGTGAATCGCCGGAGGACATCTATCCCGATCTTGATGGGCCGATGCCGCCGAGCAGCCGTGTAATCGATATCCCTTGCCATTCTTTGAAGGTCTACGTCAGCCAACGAGAGCCGTTTTAGAGACTGCGGAACTTCATTGGCAAGTCACCCTGGGAGGGCGCCGCTCCGCGTCGCCCCCTGGGTTCACAACCATGTTCGCAGCCAAGCCATCGCAGACTTGGCAATTCGCGGTTGCAGAATCTCAGGATGCCCACCGATGTGAGTCGACGTGGTGTGTCGTTGTCCCGTCGGATCGACGACCACGATCGACACATCCGCGGTGGGCATCCCGGATCGATCAGCCTCTTCGATGGCCGGATAGGGATCGACCAGCAATAGCCAATCGGCATCGAAGCGTGACTTGATCTCATCCAGCGATGCGTCGAAGCTCGCCGCCGACGTCAACCGCATCAACTGACCTGATGTCGCCAGCGAAATGCCGCCGCGATAGGTCGGCGTCACTCCCAAGGTCGCAAACCAATCGCCAAGTGGAGCAGCATAGCCAAGTTCCACGACGACTAACGACTCCTTGCGCCCTCGCAGCAACTGGTCAATGGCGTGGTATTGCTCGAAGTCCTCGCCTTCCCCAAAGTACAAATCGCCAACTCGACTCATGATTTCGTCTCTGGTTTCTGCAATCATCTGATCGCATCGCAGGGCTGAATCGCTCGAGGCGGTGATGCGAAGTGACAGGGTTGCGGCGCTAACGGTAATTCCGACTCGTGGAATACGGTCGCGCGAGATCATTTCGCCAAGCCGTTCTTCCATCGCGCTCTCTCCCGTTCCAAAAAACTTCATCACCAAACTGCGAATCACGCTGCCACCCCCCGTCATCATTGCAATCGCTGGTGCAACCGTCTGATCGAACATCGGCTTCATTTCCGCCGGCACGCCAGGCAAGGCAAAGACGCGACATGTCGTTTCGTCGCCTTGATCGAACGTCTGGTCAATCCCCGGTGCGGTGCCTTGTGGGTTCGGGATCGTCGTGCTGCCTTTTGGAAACATCGCTTGCAACCGATTCCGCTGCGACATCGGACGCTGCCGCGTCGCGAACAGCCTTTCGATTTTGTCCATCGCTTGTTGGCGAAACTCCAAGACCTTGCCGCTTGCTTCGGCCAAGGCGTCGCGAGTCAAATCATCCCGTGTGGGACCCAAGCCGCCCGTGCACACGACCACATCGACTCGGCGAACCGCTGTACGGAACACGTCCACGTTACAATCCATCGAATCGCAAACGGTCGTGTGAAACAGGACTTCGACGCCCAGTTCTGCTAGCCGACGACTGAGCCACTGGGCATTCGTGTCCAGTCGCGCGCCGCTGGTCATCTCATCGCCAATCGAGATCACTTCAGCCGTTGGTTTGCGATGGTTCGTTTCGGTCATGGAATTTATCAAGGGGTAGGGATTCGATAAGCGGCAACGTCGGCCGGTCGATTGTAAGCGTGATCGCAGTCTTGGACAGTTGCCCAATCATCCACCTTCGGTTTTACTGGCCCTAGCCACGTTCAGAAAGCAAACGCTCGGTGAGTTCGTACGCTGGCACTATCGCGGCATCCGTCATCCCAAGGGGTCGATCTTCTTGACCGTGAATCGAATTTCGATTCGGATTTCCCGACAGCCGAGTCGGTTTGAGCCGCTTGATAAACAGGATGAAGCAGAACGAGGAACAAAAACGTGGCCAACATGGCTGGAATCGACCGGATTTGGGGTGAAATGGGGCTGCCGCAGTGGGTGATTCATTCGGCCCGCGATACAATGTACACTGAGAGCGCAACGAGACTAAATGATTACCTCCTAAGTCGCGAGTCATTCTTTCTGTGTCGGAAACTTGGAATTCTGGAATCGCTTTTTCGCAGCTAACCGATGTCGGGATGCGAAGGGCGAACAATCAAGACTCGTTGGCGTGCTTGCCTGCCACCACTGCAGAACGATTTCAGGATCGAGGTCACCTGTTTGTCGTCGCCGATGGCATGGGGGCTCACGCCGCAGGTGAGATGGCGAGCCGTTTGGCCACCGACCATATCGCGATGCAGTACTTTCGCTCACCGCTTGATGATTGCTCGGAAGCCCTCCGGGCGGCGGTGGCCGAATCGAACGCCGAGATCTTTCGCCGAGGTCAGCAGAATCCCGAATTTCACAATATGGGGACGACCGCAAGTTCGTTGGTCTTGATGCCCCGGGGTGCGATCGTCGCTCATGTTGGAGATTCGCGGGTGTATCGATTGCGAGCCGGCATGTTGGAGCAATTGACGTTCGATCATTCATTGGTTTGGGAGTTCGAAGCCAGTGGAAATATCGATCCGGATAGTGCCATCGGTCACTCGATTCCCAAAAACGTAATCACCCGATCGCTGGGCCCGAATCAGGTGGTCGACGTTGACATTGAAGGTCCGTTTGAGATCTTCGCAAACGACCGATTCCTACTTTGCAGCGATGGATTGAGTGGCCAAGTCGAAGACGAAGAAATCGCAACGCTGATGGACTGTTTGCCCGAAGATTTGGCCACTCGCGTGATGGTCGATCTGGCGAACCTCCGCGGTGGGCCTGACAATTCAACCGTGATCATTGTTCGTGTCGAAGATTCCTACGCGAACGTTTCGAACCATTCCGTAGCGCGAAGCCGCAAACCGAAACATGACGCCCCAGCGGTCTCGCCGCTGCTGCTTGGCACGATCGGTGTTTGCCTGCTCGGCGCCTTGGCGCTTGGGCTCACCGAGGCTTGGGGTCCCATGATCGTTGCCATCATCCTTGGATTGATTGCGGCTGCGGTCAGCTTGACCCAATTCCTTCAATCACAGCCAACCGTACAAAATCTACCGTTGCCAAAAATCCCTGGTGGAAAAGGGCCGTATCGGCGCTACAAGGCTCAACCAACCAAAGCATTGTATGAGCGGCTTGGACACACCGTTGAAGAGCTAAGAACGGCAGCGAACGAACGCAATTGGCTCATGAATTGGCAGAAAATCGACAAGCTGCAACAGCAGGGGGACGAGGCGATCACCCATCGTGATTCAAAACTCGCGATCCGCTTGCAAGCCGAAGCGATTATCGAAACCATGCACCAATTGCGTGAATTGAACAACCGGGCCGCCAACGAGACGGCGATTGACCGGTAGCGTTGCTAGGCTTGGAAAATCTCGGGTGCCTTGTATTGCCGATGCAGCTCGTTGCATTTTTGCGGCGACAAACGTAGCCCATGTGCCAACTCGCCAAGGTATTGAGCTTCCTTATTCTCATCCAGGTCCATCGCCAACAACGAAATCGTGTAGGCCTGCTCTTCCATCCCGAGCGGGACGGACCAGGCAACGGCGCGGGCATCGGCCGGCTTCGCAAACTCGGCACGAAGGTAGTTGATTTCGTCCTGAGAAACCTGGCCAAATTGCTTCAAGATGTTCTCCTGTTCGGCTTGGTCAATCTGACCGTCCGCCTTTGCAGCACTGATCATCGCGCGAACCAAGACCTCGCTTTGCGCGTTCATCGGTGCGTCGGCGGGCGTCGGTTTCCGCTCAGGAAGATGAGCCTCCGGTGCTGGGGCAGTCCTTCGCGTTTGCTGCTGCGTTTGATGATGGTTCTTGGAAACGCCCAAGATGTCCTCAAGCGACTTCGCGGCACCATCGATCGTATTGGGCTGTTGCATGCGTGTGGAGGTCCGCGATTTCGGCGGAGCCGGCGCCGGCCGCTCTCGGCCACCCAGCATGTCTTTCAGGATGTCGGCGCTTGGCCCACTCGATTGTGTTTTTCGCCCAAGTAAAGCTCCAAGTACGTCCATTGCGTCCATGGTCGAGACCCTTTGTTCAAAATGTTTCGAAGGATGAGATGAGGATGCGATGTTTCAATCGCCGCTTGATTGTAACGAAATTTTCAAGGTACGACATCGGATCTTACACCGCGGACAACCGTGTCAAAGTCGAACAACTCCATCGACAAAGCCGGTCGATCGTCCACCGTTGCGACCGCAATCGCCCCAATGTAGGCGTCGCGAGGTGTGAAGGAAAAGAACTTCCAAGTCCCCGCGCTGGGCAACGTTGGGCTGAGCATTCGAATGGTGGGCGAGGGATCGTCAATGTTCTCGAATGCAAAGTCACTCAGCGGAGTATGCAGCCCCGTGCCAATTGCCTTGATAAAGGCTTCCTTTAATGTCCAAACACGCAGAAAAGCTTCGTTGCGGCGATCGCGACAGGAGAAGGAGTAAACGTACTCGACTTCGGGCGCGGAGAAATACCGTATCGCAAGTTCGGGATCCGGTTGCCGTTCCAGTTGTTCAACATCGACCCCGAGCAGGGAAAGACTCCGATCACCAATTCCACACAATACCAATCCATTGGTGTGAGCCACGTTGAAGGGCAGCGAGAGATCCGGTGGCGTCTTCACGATCGGTTTGCCATGTGGCAAAGCGGAGAAACGGATGGATCTCGGATGAATTCCCTCGCTCATGACCGCCTGAGCGAGCAAGTGCTTCGCCATACCACGACCGATCACATGCTGATTGCGACTTGTCGCCACTCGAAATCGATTGGCCCGATCTTGCTCGCCCGGATCAAGAAAACGCTCGCAGTACGTTTCAACCGCACCTGGCTCCGTGTGGGAACTGGTCGCATGCCAAACATGAATGGATTCAAAGGGTTCGGTTGAAGATTGGCACATCGCGAGGCTACGAAAGGAACTGGGAAATGACACGGATTTGTCCGAACGATCCGTAGATTCGGATGATCCCAAAGAGCTGTCAATGTCGGGCCAAGCCGAATGGATTCGAACCGACCACAGCAACAGCGGCGGTTGTGTCGATCAAAGACCGAAGAGGGTTTCAACCACCCCTTTTGTCACTTCGCTCCCTACCGCCCCAGCCACCATGACCATTCTAGCCGAAATGCAACAGGCGCAACTATTGATGGTAGCCGGCTTTATCATGCTCGGCTGGGTGCTCGCGCGTCGCCAAATCCGCATGCGAAAGCGAGTCAACCAAGAATCGAGGGTCGCAAACAAGGAATTGAAAGCGATTCGCGAGCAAAAGCAGCCGGCCGTGCCGCTTTCGGATGCCCCAGCTGCAACACAACGGTGGCAAGTGGCAATGTTTGAAACCCAACGGGAGCTGTGTGCCGAACTCGATACCCGAATCGCGATTGTCCAATCGCTCGTTCAGCAGATGGATCGTCGGATCGAGATCCTGGGGCTGACACCACCGGCGACCATCGACACGGGGGCGGGTCGACCTCAGCGGCAAGACACCCTCGACACTTGAAAAGACCATCACAGAGAATCGATCGACCTTATCTCCATAAAAAACCCTGATTCGACTCAACGCCGAACCAGGGGTTTCGTTTCGCTTTCTTGCTTGTCGCAGGCAAACTATGCGGTCACGATGTTGATCCGCCGGCCTTCGCGGTCAAACATCACTTTGCCATCCACCAATGCATACAGCGTGTAATCGTTGCCCTGGCCAACCCCTTTGCCCGCGTGGAATTTCGTTCCAACCTGGCGAACCAAGATATGTCCGGCACGAACCGCTTCGCCACCGAACTTCTTGACTCCACGGCGTTGAGCATTCGAATCGCGACCGTTTCGGCTCGAACCCTGTCCCTTTTTATGTGCCATCAGTAGTACCCTTGTATCTTCTTTGCTTTGATTTCCAGCGTTATGCTTGTATGGGAAGTGCAGCAATTTACCGACTTGGCCGCATTTGTTCAAGGCTGTCGAGGTCCCATTTTGTCTCGTCAGCACCTTGCTCCTGCTTCCCATTCACCGAATGAACCCACTTAGGCCTCCTGTTTTGCCCATTCTTACAATCGAATCGACTTGCGACGAGACTGCTGCAGCGGTGATCGATGGCGACTGCAGCGTGCTCGGGGAATGCATCGCAACGCAAGAAACCCTGCACGAGCGGTTCAGCGGGGTCGTGCCGGAAGTGGCTGCACGGGCCCATTTGGAGCGAATTTTGCCTGTCATCGATACTGCGATACGACAATCGGGCATCAATCCTGCCGATTTGGATGCCATCGCAGTGGCCGATCGGCCTGGCTTAGCCGGCTCGCTGCTGGTCGGCGTGATCGCGGCAAAGACGCTGGCGATCGCCTGGAACAAACCTCTCGTGGCAATCAATCACCTCCATGCACACCTGTACGCGTGCCACCTTTCGGGCGTCCGAGATAGAACACAATCGTCCGCATATCCTAGCGTAGGATTGGTCGTTAGCGGCGGGCACACGAGTCTCTACCATTGCAGAAGCCCTTTGGATCTAGAGTACCTCGGCGGCACCATCGACGACGCGGCAGGTGAAGCGTTTGACAAAGTCGCAACGATGCTCAGCCTCGGGTTTCCCGGTGGCCCCGCGGTTGCCAAGCTCGCTGCCAAGGGAAATCGCGACGCGTACCCGTTTCCGAGGTCGATGATTCACCAACCCCATTTCAATTTCAGCTTTAGCGGCCTGAAAACAGCGGTTCGCTATGCGATCACCGGTCCTGGCCAGCAAGATTTCGCCAGCCTGAAACTGGCAGACCAAGTCAAAGCCGACGTCTGTGCTTCGTTTGAGGCGGCGGTTGTCGACGTCTTGGTCGGAAAGAGTTGCCGAGCGATCCGAGAGACGGGTGTTCGAAAACTGATTGTCGGTGGCGGTGTTGCTGCGAATCGGTACTTGCGTGAACGATTGAACGACGCGGCAAAAAAGGATGGTTTCGAATTGACGATTGCGCCAGCCGAGCTTTGTACGGATAATGCCGTGATGGGTGCGATCGCATGGGAAAAAATCCGGCGAGGTGATTTCGCATCACTCGACTTGGACATCACGCCCGGCTTGCAACGAGGGTTCTGAGAGCATGATGAATTCAGCCCACTTGGTTCTGATTCCAACCTTGTTGGAACGTGGCATCCTCGAGCCGTTGATCCATCGGCGTGAAGAGACCTCGATCCACGTTTGCGGATTCGGCGCGATCGGCGCCGCGGCTCGATCGGCTCAGCTGATCGCAACGCTCCGTCCGACTCGTGTCACGTTGGTTGGAATCGCTGGCACTCTTAGCGATGTTTGTCAAATGGGATCCGCCTATCAATTCGGCCATGTGATTTGCGACGGCATCGGAGTGGGGACGGGGGCGGACTATCTTTCCGCAGCCGACCTTGGATGGAACCAGATGGACGAAATCGATGGGAAGTCGGCGATCACCGATCGTGTCGCACTCGAATCGGACACGTCGAATCTCGGGCTCCTGAGCGTTTGCGCGACCTCCGCGTCGTCAGCTGACACCAACCGTCGGCTCCGTCGATATTCCGATGTGGTCGCCGAAGACATGGAAGGCTTCGCCGTGGCGCTGGCGTGCCGTCTGGCCGACGTGCCGCTTCGAATCATTCGCGGCATTTCCAATCACGCCGGGGACCGCGACCTTTCTGCTTGGCAGATGGAGACCGCCTTACAATCAGCCGCCGAGTTACTGAACCGATGAAGCAGCAAACGATCGAGCTTGGCATTTCGACCTGCCCTAACGATACCTTTACCTTTCACGCGCTGATGCACCGGCTTGTGGATTGGCGAGGGCTCGATTTTCGCGTGCACTTGCACGACATTCAAGAACTCAACGACTCCCTTTTTCGTGGCAAGTTTGACGTGGCGAAGACGAGTTTTCATGCTGCGCTATTGTTAGCGGATCAAACCATGGTGCTCCCCACCGGAGCGGCTCTCGGCTTCGGTGTCGGGCCGCTGCTGTTGTCGTCATCACCACAACGATTGAACGCGCCGACCGATCCGCAGCAGATCGTACTTTGCCCGGGCCGGCACACGACCGCATCCTTGCTTTTCAAGCTGTTCTATCGGGATACCGCGACCGTTCGGCAGTGTGTATTTTCCGAAATCATGCCAAGGCTAAAAAGGGGCGAGGCCGATTACGGGGTTTGCATTCACGAAGGGCGATTCACATGGGAAACCGAACGCCTGGGTTGTGTCGTTGACTTGGGAACTCAGTGGGAATCGGAGACGCACTGCCCCTTGCCGCTGGGTGGCTTGGTGGCTCGGCGGAGTTTGCCGGCTGAAACGATTGCGACGATTCAATCGGTCGTCGAAGAATCGTTGCGCTATGCGTTGGCGGATCGCAGCTCCGCACTGCCAACGATGCGCCGCTATGCTCAATTCTTCGATGACGACATCTTGATGCAGCATGTCGACCTGTATGTCAACGAGTGGACGGTCAATTTGGGGGAAATCGGCGGCCGAGCGCTCTCCGAATTGTCCAATCGAGCCGCCGCTGCAGGGATCCAAAGTCGTGGGATCGAGGTCTTTTGCCCGGGAAAAGACTGCTGAAGCGGCCCCAGGGTGCGACGCTGCGCGTCGACCTTGGTCTCTGGAATCTAACCGCTTGGGACGTTCGGTAAATAGATTGCGTGGTACGGCTCTCTCTTTACTCTCCCGCTCGGAGGTCGTGCAGTTATTAGTCGTTTTTTATCGAGGAGTTACGGTACCGTTACCTCTCCTTTGGGAGAGGTCGGCGTCTAAACGCCGGGAGAGGGTTTTCGGTTGCTGCCCCCTCACGAGGCTAACGGAGGGAGAGGGAAAACGGGCTGCGATTACAGCATGAAACTGCAACACCGTTTCTATACCGGCCCTCCCCCTCGCTTCGCTCGACCCCTCCCGCTGCGCGGGCAGGGGTGGTTGGATACCCAAACACTGCAGCAGTTACAGCTTAAAACTGCGCGACCTCCTCGCGGGAGGGTGAAATCCGAAACTTGTTTACCGCAGGTCCCTCGCGGTAATGGACTCGACTTCGCATCGACGCGGCGATGATTGGATGGGAAGCGACAAGACGCGGACGTGCCAACCGCGTACACTGTCAGGACGCTCCCTACATTTTCGCGACACGTTCCAGTAGTTCTATGGATTTTCATCCGTCCGACCCAGGTCCGCTCGGTCCGTCCGAATCTCGCCCCCCCGAATCGCTCTGGGCATCACCGGGCGAGGGAAGGGCAGACACGGAGAATCCTCTCTCGAATCCCTACGAGGCGTACCCCGACGAGTCGCAACGCGAGCCGCTGATTGTCGGGCGTTTGGCCAAGCGGCCACGTTGGTGGACTCCTATCGCGGTTGTTTGCGCCACGTTGGCGGTATTCATCGTGGTCAGCACCGTGGTCGTGATGTTAGCGTTTGCATGGGTTCACGGCTCCTTTTCCCCTGCGACCGTTACGGATCCAGAAGCGTTTGCCGAGGTGTTTCAATCGCGAGTCGGCGTGGTGATGCTGATATTAATCCCTCAACTGTGCATGATTTTGCCGACGTTGGTGGCCGCGAAATTGTCGCCAGTGGAAACGTGCCAACGGCTTTCGTTGGTTCGCGGACATTGGCCGATCTGGGTTTGGCTGGCCGCCGCAGCAGCCACGCCGCTGGTTGGGTTGGTTTCGTCGGTAGCGGTCGGACTGTTTTTGGAGGACAGCGAGAATTTGAAGCAGATGTCCGATGCGTTTCGGTTTCACGGCCAAAGTGGCTTCTTGATTCCCATCGCATTGTTGATTGGCGCCACACCCGCGATCTGTGAAGAGCTAGTCTTTCGCGGCTACGTGCAGACTCGGTTGACAAAATCGTGGGGCCCGTTTTTCGGCATTTTCTTGTCCTCGTTTTTGTTCGCGGCATTTCACATGGATTTTGTTCACATCATTGCCGTCTTTCCGCTCGGCGTTTACTTAGGCTGGCTTTCGTGGCGAAGCGGATCGTTATTTCCGGCCATGCTTGCTCACTTCGTCAACAATGTGACCAGCGTGGTGGCGGTGGTGTTGGCACCTGCGGACCAGACGGAAGTTTTGAGCGCGCCGGGGCTTACAATCTCACTCTCCATCGTCGGTTTTGGTATCCTAGGGGTGACGACCGTCATCATGGCATCGATCTATTACGGCCGTCCCACGGACTTGGCCGCCGCCTAACCGATTGCCGCGGGCAGTTCCGGCTCACGGCTGCCGCGGTTCCTTTCGCAGGTGGACATCGCTTCGTCGACAAATCGCACTCAAACCTAACACACTCCTGTTTGGACACCGCCCAACGATGATCCCTTTTCAGCTTGGATTCGATCATCCGGCATACTTGTGGCTTCTGTTGGGATTGCCGCTGTTGTGGTGGGCCGGTTTTCGTTCGCTTGGAGCTCTGGGCAGATTCCGGCGTATTTTGGCGATTTCCTTTCGCACGATCGTTTGGACAGGCGTTGTGTTGGCGCTCGCCGGAGTGCAATTGATTTGGGTCAGCGACCGCGTGACGGTGATGTACTTGCTCGATCAATCGGAGAGCATTCCACGCATCAAACGGCAAGTGATGCTCGACTACGTGATTCGCAACGTTCGTCGACACCGCGACGGGCAACGCGAGGATCGAGCTGGAATCGTTGTCTTTGGTCGTGACGCGTCCATCGAAGTGCCTCCGTTTGACGACGATATTCCACCGCTGCGACGACTAGAGAGTCTGCGGGACCGAACGGACGCAACCAACTTGGAATCGGCACTGAATTTGGCCCAAGCTTCGATGTCCGAAGACACATCACGGCGGATCGTGATCGTCACCGATGGCAACGAGAACATCGGCCAAGCTCGAAAATTGGCCCGCCGCGCCGCGGAATCGGGCATTGGCATTGATGTCGTTCCGGTACGGCTTGACGCCAAGAGCGAGGTGCTACTCGAGAAGATCGACTTGCCGGAAAACATCCGCAAGGGGCAACCGTTTGAAGCTCGCGTCGTGATCAGCAACTATTCCGACGCCTCAGCCACCGGGCCGGTTGAGGGGCGGTTGCGGGTGAAACAGAACGTCGGCGGCGAGGAATCGTTGCTGCTCGAACAATCGATCAGCTTAGATGCTGGCAAAAATGTTTTCCCTCTAAGACACACGATTGAGCAACCGGCCGCCTACACGTACGAAGCCGAATTCGTCCCTGACACGGATGAGGACGACGGCATTCGGCAAAACAATAGCGCCACCGCCTACACCTACGTTCGTGGCAAGGGCCGTGTGCTGATGATCGAGGACAAGACTCGGCTCGGCGACTTCGACCTGTTGATCGAGACGCTGCGTGATAACAACATCGAAGTGGTCGCGATGCCAAGCGATGAGTTGTTCGGCTCGCTGGCGGAACTCCAAGCCTATGATGCCGTGATTCTCGCCGGGGTGCCTCGAGTCGCTGGTGAGACGAGCGATATGATCAGCTCGTTCACCGATGAACAAATCGAGATGCTGGTACGCAACACCCAACAACTTGGGGCAGGGCTATTGATGATCGGGGGCCCCGAGTCTTTTGGTGCCGGTGGCTGGACGGGAACCGAAATTGAAAAAGCCATGCCCGTGGACTTCAAGATTCGCAACAGCAAGGTGCAAGCGGTCGGCGCCTTGGCATGCATCATGCACGCCAGCGAAATGGCTGAGGGAAATTACTGGCAAAAAAAGATTGCGGGAGCCGCCGTGGAACAATTGGGCCCCGCCGATTATGCAGGCGTTTTGCACTGGAGCATGAACGGCGATACATGGCTGTGGGGCGGCAAGAATGGGCTGCTCGAAGTCGGTCCGAACCGTAAAGCGATGCTGGCCGCAATCGGACGCATGACGCCCGGCGATATGCCTCAATTCGACCCCGCGATGAAGATGGCGGTTGCCGGCTTGACTCGCACCCCCGCGTCGATCAAGCACTGCATCATCATCAGTGACGGTGATCCAAGCGATCCCTCGCCAGCAACGATCAGCTCGTTTAAGAAGAACAACGTCACCATCAGCACGGTGGCCGTCGCATCCCACGGCTTGACCGAAAGTCGCCGATTGCAACAGATTGCTCAAGCAACGGGCGGCAAGTATTACGCGGTGCGGGATGGGAGAGCACTGCCGAAGATCTTTCAACGTGAAGCTCGCCGTGTGTCACGCCCATTGGTTTATGAGCCGCCGGGCGGGGCGGTCCCCGAAATCATCTTCCCGCACGCCATGCTCGACGGCGTGGACCGGGTACTGCCAAACATCAACGGCTTTGTGTTGACGCAAACCAAGGATAGCCCGCTGGCCCAAGTGTTGATCCAATCGCCGAAACCCGATTCACCAGAAAATGCGACCGTTTTGGCGGTTTGGACCTATGGGCTTGGCCGCACGGCCGTCATGACGACCGACGCGGGCGCGCGTTGGGCCGCCGATTGGACGTCGTGGGGCGGCTACGAGAAGTTCTATTCCCAATTGGTCCGGTGGCTAATGCGTCCCACCGGCGACACCGGGAAATTCTCGATCGCAACGCAAGTTCGCGACGGTGAAGTCCAAGTCGTTGTCAGCGCGCTCGACCAGGATGACTCGTTCTTGAACTTCCTGGACATCAACGCATCCGCCCTCGACCCCCGCTTGAAACCGATCGCACTGCGGATGCGGCAAGCGGCCCCCGGTCGGTACGTGGGATCCTTCCCAGCTGACGAAGCCGGCAGCTATTTCGTCAACGTGACGCCTGGCCCGGGAGCCTCGCCGCTGACCACCGGTGTGACGGTACCCTACAGCGATGAGTTCCGCGTCCGAGAAACGAACCAAGCCTTGATCGAGTCCTTGGCCTCGATCAAGCCAAGAGGAGGCGAGGCTGGTCAGGTCGCTCCTCCGCTGGAAATCCAACTCAGCGAAGCCCTTATCGATACCAACGCGTTCCGTGGCGGCCTGGCGCTGGCAAGATCATTCCGTGACGCGTGGCCATGGTTTGTGCTAGCAAGCTGTGGGCTGTTTCTCGGTGATGTTTTCGTCCGCCGAGTGGCGATTCCTTTCGATTGGGTCCACCGGACGATCCATCGCATCCGAGGAAAATCGACCGCTAGCGAAAGCGTGGCGACCACCCGACTCGACGCATTAAGAAAGAGCAAGGATTCACTCAGCGACTCCCTTGAGCGGCGGCGAACAAGCGTTCGGTTTGAACCCTCTGCGGTCGACACAACCGACAACACCAGCGAAACAACCTTTGCCGATTCTGCGACAGGGCCCCAGTCAGGGAAACCGAACATCGAACCGCAACCGGATGAAGGCCCCAGCTACACGGAGCGATTGCTCGAAGCAAAACGAAGAGCGAAAAAGAAGCCAGGCGACACTTGATTTAACGCGCGGCTTGAGGTTTACCGAACGGATTGTGGAATCGATGCATTGGCTTGATAGCGTGGTGACTCGTAAATGCTAAACTCCGCCCAGACCGGAAGATGGTCACTGATCGTTCTCGCCTGCGTCTCCGTCAACCTCAGATCTTGACAGAAATCGATCACTCCGGTCTGCCCTGTAAACTCGGTGGTCATCGTCCGATCGAGCAAAATATGGTCAAGGGTTTTACGACGAAACACGTCGCTCTTGATGTCTCCCGCGACCGACACCACATTCGGAATCATCGCCAATTCTTGCAAGTCGTCCAAACCTGCATTCAAGTCCCCCATCAAAATACAATCTTCTTCGCCGGTCTGACCGTATTCGTAGTCTCGGACGCGAACAAAGACATCGTCGAGTACGTTGACTTCACTTGCGGTGGCAGGCGTTGACATCGAATCGGAGTCACGATGCGCGTTAATCACCGTGAAGCGAAATGGCTCACGCGTGTCGCTCGGATCGGTGACTGTCATAAAGGATGCGACCATCGGCTCGCGACGCATTCGATCGGCAGTGTCTTGAACGACATACGGTTGGCCCTGGATGCGCAGTCGCTGCATGTCCCAAACAAACGCGTAACATTCGGTATCCCCAGCCCGCCCGATCGGTTGGCTGACCGTCGCGGTGTAGGAGCCACCGAGCTCGTTCACCAAGTCCAGTATACGCTGCACAGGAAGCACATCGTTACTTCGGACCCCTTGAATGGCAACCAAATCGAATTGACGAATCAGGTGCGAGATCGTCCCCATGACGTCGACACCAGGCACCTGGGGAATCGATCGCGTCTGAGATTTTTTGTCACCGAACATTTGAATGTGAAACGTCGCAACCCGTATCGTCATGGGCGACCGTGGCACGGTCGAGCTCTCATGCTGCGGTCCCTCGGTTTGGGTACTTGCCAACTGTGCCGAGTCGTCAGCCTGTTCCGACCAGGTGTCAAACTTTGATAAGTCGATCCTGCCGGTCAGTGCGAAGAAGCTGGCAACCAGAATGCCAGCAACACTTACCAAAGGCCCGATCCATCGAATGAGCGGGATGTAAGAAAAGATGGACCGTCGCCGACTGCGTCCGAAAAGTAGTCCCACCATCAGCCTCCTTCGATACCAGAAATTCGCGTCGGCAACGATCGGAGATCACAGAGACCTGTTTCACGCAGCCACGCCCTACATCCGCTATAACCGGCAAACTCCTCCTATGCCACACAAGTTACCAA
The DNA here is from genome assembly GCF_007860135.1 of Novipirellula artificiosorum. Classification (NCBI taxonomy): domain Bacteria; kingdom Pseudomonadati; phylum Planctomycetota; class Planctomycetia; order Pirellulales; family Pirellulaceae; genus Novipirellula; species Novipirellula artificiosorum. The sequence goes on along the minus strand of NZ_SJPV01000002.1, from coordinate 85,252 downwards.
CCTGAGTTCGACTCCAAATCGAGCCCGCCCCGGCGTCCAAAACCACGCGACGCTGCTCGTGGTTTGTCACAACTAAGAATTGGGGTACGACGGACATCCAATCCGTCATTCCGATCAACAAACTACGAACGGGAAGTCCGTTCTACAAATTCGCGGCAAACCTCAAACCAAGGTGTGACAGAGCCTTATCCCGCCACCCGAAGTCTTGGCTTCCCAGCATCGGACAACAGCTCTCGCAAGCGTTCGAATTCATCCGGGTCAGTGAAGTGCAAGGTGATCTTACCGCGACCGCGAGCCGAGCTTTTGATCTCGACTTTCGTCCCGAAGATCATTCTCATCTCTTGTTGCATCGCTTCAATCTGCGGCGAGACGGTGCGTCGTTTTTGACGCGTCGCGTTAACCACTTTCTTACCGGTCTCTTCATCTTCTTCGGCTTTCAACAGCTCAGCAACATGGGTCTCCGTTGCCCGCACACTCCATGTCTCTTCCTTAATTTTCGCGGCGGTTCGGTTTTGGATTTCCTCATCGCCAATCGGCAACAACGCCCGGGCGTGTCCGGCAGTAAGGTCGCCCGCTTGCAGCATATCAAGGATCGCGTCAGGCAATTCCAACAATCGCATCAGGTTGGCAATCGTGCTACGGTCGATACTCAAGCGACGAGCCAGATCGTCTTGCTTGCATTTGTGTTCATCAATGTATCGCTTGAATGACAGCGCTTTTTCGATTGGGTTCAAGTCCTTGCGTTGCAAGTTCTCGATGATGGCCAATTCCGCGACCAGGCGATCATCGGCTTCGCGAACTTCCGCGCGGATGGTTGGCAGCCCCGCGTGAATGGTCGCGCGCAGCCGGCGTTCGCCGCTGATCAATTGGTACTTCCCATCCACGATCCGAACCAAAACCGGCTGCAGTTGCTGATGGTTCTTCAGACTCTCCGCCAACGAGGCGATTTCCTCTGGATTGAATTCGCGACGGGGTTGGAACGGATTGTTCTGGATCTCGCCCACTGGCAATTCGAGCGATTGGATCTTCGAGCGACCCTCGGCTGAGTCTTCTGGCAGCGGATTGCCTTCCTCATCCATTGGCGTCCCTAACAGAGCCGCAAGCCCTTTTCCTAAACGCCGATCTTTATTGGTTGTTGCACTAGTCACGCTCGAGCACCTCCATGCACAGCTGGGTATAAGCAAACGCGCCGCGGGATCGCGGTGCATACTCAAACACGGTTTTGCCGTGACTCGGGGCTTCGCAGAGCGAAACATCACGAGGGACGACACAATCGAAAACGATATCGCCGAAGAAGTCACGTACTTCGTCGTCGACTTCTCGGGTCAATTCGAGATAGGGATCATACATGGTAAGTAGGATCCCACCAAAGGTCAGTCTGCCATCCGTGGCGACGATCACCTTCTTGATGGTTTGGATGAGTTGAGTCAGCCCTTCCATAGCGAAATACTCGCACTGGATCGGCATCAACACTTCCGTGCTGCCGGAGAGCGCGGTCTGAGTCAACGGGCCGACACTGGGCGGGCAATCAATCAAGACAAAATCGTAGGTATCGATGATCGAATCGAGGTGGTCGCGAACGATGCCGGTTTCGCTTTCACCCGCCGCCGCCAATCGATCGACGTCTTGAAGCGTTCGGCTACCACGGATCATCGAGAGGTTTTCCATTTTGGTTTCAACGATTTGATCGCTGATCGGCTGGCTGCGAATCATCGCATGCCCGTCGGTGGGTTCTAAACCGAGCGATCCCGTTGCATTGCATTGCGGATCCATATCAAGCAACAGGGCCCGTTTGCCAGACATCGCAAGCGCAGCCGAAAGGTTCACCGCAGTGGTTGTCTTTCCCACGCCTCCTTTCTGGTTCACGACGCAAAGAATCCGTCCCACCGCCCGTTCCTTTTTCAACCTCGGTCTGTCGCCACGATCGTGGCGCTCCCGAAGATTACGAAAATTCGCATGGGAAAAACAAGACTGGTTTCACAAGAAACTGCTATTGACATTCCCAGAAGGATGCAACTTTGCGGGAATGCGGTTGCGATCCTCTACGTGCAGCATGGATTCACCCGACCATGGAGCACCCATTCTCACTGACTCCCTTCTCCCCCGAGATTTCGACGTCGTAGAGTTAAGCGTTCCCCATCCAGAGAGTATTGTTATCGACACAAGTCGCGCGGATGGATTCTGGCTCCCCTCTCCCCGCGCGCACGCGGGGCGAGGGGCCGGGGGTGAGGGGCGTTCCGTCGTGCAGGTTTATCGCTGTTTTAGCGGATATATGCGCCTGCTGACCCCCTCATCCCCAGCCCTTCTCCCCCGAAAAATCGGGGGAGAAGGGGGCCAGAATCTTGGGTGAACCAGAATTTACAAAGTCACTCTAACTTGCCGCGCAGGCAGGATTCCCATCACGCCACGCTCTATGGAGTGTGAGGTCCGTAAACGCATAGAGTTCAAGTAGCTAAGAATTGCATGACACGCAAAGCCGGGCCAGGAAGGCAGCGCGAGCGAGGCACGCTGATGACAGCACCGAAATCAGGAACGGACGGACAACTGACGTCGCAGTGCAGGCTGCTAGCCTGCGCAAAGGCTAGCGCATTGTCCGGATTTAGCTATAGAGTTTGGGCTGCAGCGGAAGCCGTCAAGACTTCCAGCGTCTCACGGAGTCGACCGAAACTCTTGATGAGTTCCGGGATCCCAGAATCTCATGGCAGGCAAAGCACCCGAGTCTCGAAGCTTAAGATCTACCAGGTTGCGTAAATCGCTTCGACCGGCGGGCCTTCCGACTATCGACGTTGACCCACGGGTTGGCCGCTCGCCTGCTGCGTCGGTGGGTCCACCACTGGATTGAACTTCTCGTGGAAGATCGTCCAGTCACTTGGCGGTGTTTCGTCGATGAAATTGTTCATGAAATTCGTGATGGTATTCCCCACACCATTTTGCTTCATATCAACGAATTCATATTGGTCCCATTTTGCTGCATTGACCGGATGGAAGTTTGGGGCGTACATGACCAACGCCTTGGGTAAGAAGGTCTCTTCATCGAGAGCGATTTGCACCATCTTGTATTGGGCGCGATCGTCTTGACGCTTCGGCCATGCTTCGATCAGCAGAATGCCCTCGGCGGGAGCGGCGACCTGGCGAACCCAATATCGTTGTTGGATCTCTTTGGCATCCAAATTGAACACGAACGGCAGCGGGCTATTGAAAATCTTTTGACCCTGCATCTCCGGTGGCAAGTCTTGTTTTTTGCATTGCTTATTGCTGCGATCAAACTCAATCAACTGCTTTCCGTTACAAACCCAGTGTTCACCGTACATGCCGGGCTGAGCACCGAACTGAGGCTTTCCTCCCTCCATGCCTTTGTAGAAGACAAGTGAGTCGACGCGGAACAGCCCTTTGTCTGGCTTGGCATATTTGATCACGCCATCGGCGCGGGTTGCGTGGACGCCTGCGGGTGCCGCTTGGTTATCGAAATGCCAACGTTGGAACCGGCAATCGAGCGTCGTCGTCCCCTGGCTCTGCTGCTGCCAAGACAGCAGCAACTGGTTGAGCTGCGCTTGCTGAGCCGCTGTCAGAGGTTCGAATGGCTGCCTGCTTGCAGCCGCCTGTGCTTGTGCAGCCGCCTGTGCTTGTGCAGCGGCTTGTTGCCTTTGCAGCGCCGCGACGCGGGCATCGGCAGAGGGCTGGGCGTCTGCTGCAGCGGGTTGCTGAGCATAGGACGGAACCGTAGTCCCGACAGGTTGCTGCGAGAAAAGTGGAACCGCAAGGAATGCGGCAAGACAGAAGCCAGTCCAAGAAATTCGGATCATCCGTGACGCCTGCGTGAAACGTGGTCGTGAAACGCGTTTTGGCCGTGTCCATACAACCAAACTCAGGAAGCTTTTAGCAAGAAGCTGCAGCAGAGCGAAAGGGAGATTCTCGCTTTTTTGGCGGCCTAGATCATCGAGCTCCGATACGACCCGCGACCGACAACCCACGTTTGCGGATCGAAATCCAACTCGCGCCCCTATGACCGAGCGTGGGTGCTATTCCGCAGGCAACCGAGAACAACTTACCCCTTGCCTTTATGCCGGAACACAAGCGTGGTCGGTGTGGGCTACTCCGCCGTTGCGCGCCACCAAGGCGTCGCTTCCTCTCGTTCTCCGCCCGAATCGGACTCCTCGATCCATTCACGACGAGCAATCGACGCAATTGCCTCTTCGGGCGAAGACAGATTCTGGTCCGCGTCTCGCTCGAACCATGCCCAACCGATCGATGGTGAGGCTTCCTCGCACTCCGATTCGTCCTCGTCGATCGTGATCGGCTCGACGTAAACCGGCTTGCGGACCGGCTTCGGCGTGTGTTCAACGGGCGCGGGCTTCGGTTCCGGCTTGACAAACACCACCTTCGGCTCAGGTCGCTTCAGCTTCTTTTCGACGTAGACGATCTTCGTTTTTGGTTTCGTCTCTTCCATCACCGGCTCGGGCTCAACTGGTTCGGGCTCAATGGCTTCGACCTCTTCCTCCTCCAGAACCGATTCATCCTCGAGCGTCTCTTCTTCATACTCCTCTTCCTCATACGGCTCTTCTTCTGCGACCTCTTCGGGCAACAGAATCTCCGCTCGTCCAGGCTGACCTTGTGGCGGCATCATGCGAACCTGGACGTCGATGTCGTGGAAGATATCAACAATGTGTTCATGGCAAGTGAACATCATCACCTGATGTCCAAGCTCGGAAAACGTCTTCAGCGTCCTTGCTGCTGCAATCGCACGGTCGCCGTCAAAATTGACGAGAACGTCATCCAGCACAAGTGGCAGCATCACACCACGACGTGCGTAGGAAGCGGCGAGCGACAGTCGCAGCGAGATAAAGACCGCTTCGCGCGTCCCACGACTGAGCACATCAATCGACAGCGATTTGCCAGCGGTGTCGTCCACCTTCAATTGGTTGGTTCCCAGCGGAGTCCAGATTCGGCTGTACTTGCCGTCGGTCAACTGTGTCAGAAATGACGACGCTTCACGCAACGTTTCCGGTTGCCGTTCCCTCTCGAAGGTTCCGCAAACGTCCTCGAGCAAGCAGCTTGCCATCGATAGAGTTTGCCAGCGTCGAACCGCGGCACTGATTTTTCGTTCGATGCAGCCCAATTCCAGTTGGGCGGCCGTCAGCCGACTGTCTTCCCCAAGCTGCTTCATCTCTTGCGCGATCTCGCCTTGCTGTGTCCGCAGTTGAGCAACGCGTTGTTCCGTCTCGGACATCCGGGTGGTCAGAGAATCCCAACGTTTTTCGATGTCGCTCATTCTCGCCCCCTCGATCTCGCGAGCGACGCAATCGTAGTCAACATGCGTTCCGATGATCGAGCGAACTTGCTTCTCGAGATCGGCGTGCTCTTTCCGCATCTCCATCAAGCTTGCTTTGCTATCAACCATTGCATAGAACTGTTCGGGCGTTGCAACTCCGCACTTCGCCCACAGCGCCCGCCGCTGTTGTTCGCCACGCTGGATCGACCGGAAGTACGAGCTCTGCTGCTTCTTGAGTTTCAAATCCTGGTCTTTGAGCTCGCGACGGCGTTTGATCCAATGCTGTTGACGGGACAACTCTTCATGCAAATGGTTCAGTTGATCGAGCGGATTCGATCGCATCGTGACCCGGCGACTCGAGGTCTCGGATTCATCGTCGCTCTCCGTCACCTTCACAGGGTCCTGCTTGGCAGCCTCGTCGGAAAGATCGAGTGCTTCGAGATACAAGGCTTCGATACGCCGAGCAATCGTTTGTCGCTCACGGCGACGCTGCTCTTTTTCTGCCTTCAATTCATCCAAGCGGCGGCGACTCGCTTGCAAGGTCTCGTAACCATCGCTCAATTTGCGGACACTCGACGGCGACATCGACTCACTGAGCCCCAGTTGATCGAGCGTTGCCGACCACTCGCGGCGTGCGGCTTTCAGCCCATCGGCTGCCTGAGTCGCCCGCGCTCGCGCCGACTTGAACGACTGACTGACCGCCTCGTGATTGTGATAGGTTGGCAGGCAGGATTCGAGCTCTGCAAGCAGCGCTTCACTTTCGCGGATCCTCAATTCCAAAGATTCGCCACTTGTCGGAAGCGACGAATCGACATCGCCTCGCTCGGCCTCGAGCTCACGAATCTGCTTTCGCAGCGTGTCGATTTGGCGTTCGCAATCATCCAAATCGCGTGACGTCGACCGCATCCCGTTCTCACGACCGAAGTAATAGGTCAACATGCTCATCAAACCGACCATCAGACACAGCATGCCCCAAGTCGGGTCGGGCTCGGCTGCGAACCACGTCAGCCCGAGCAGATTCGACACGCCATAGATCAAGGCGATGCCACCAAAGATGAAGGGCACCGAAAGCAGGATCAGCCGATCGATGGGTAGCGCCTCGTCGGTCGTCAGATCGATCGATTCCTTTTCGAGGTCGCGATAATGTCGCTTCAATTTCTCGAGGTGCTCACCAAGCTGGATGCGATGGCGTAGCGTCGAAATCAAATCGGTCTGTTCGCGAATTGCCTGTTGCAGGTTCGTTGCATGGGCACGCGACAACACTTCTTGAAGCTGGGCGCCTAGTTTTTCTGTACGCTGCTTGTGTTCCGCTCCCTCGTTTCTTGCTTGGCTAAGCAGGAACACCTGTTCCTTCACCCGCTTCGCAGGCCCTGCAAGTGACGACAGGGTTTGCTTGGACAGATCAGGCAACTTGGACAGATCGCCCTCGAGGATCGCTCGGCGATCCTCTTCGTCGATGCCTAGCCGATCCGCATCGGTCTCAAGCTGCTTGCGAGCCTTTTCAATTTGCACATCCAGTCGCTCGATTTGTTCCTCGAGCGCCTCGACCCACGTGGCTTGTTCCGACGCTGCTTCGATACGTCCTTGCAGATCAAACATTCGCTTGGAGACAGGAATCTGCTCGGCCTTGACCCGCAACTCGCGACGCTTCGCCTTGACTTCTTCCATCTTCGCCTTGGCGTCTTCAACCATGGCTTCAATCTGTACCAATTGTCCCGGTGACTCATCTGGCAACTGCGATTGCTTTTCCGTTTCAAGGATCCGCTCCGCCAATTGGTCTCGCTGCTGCCACGTCTCAAAGACGCTTGTCGCGATTTCGACCGACCGAGCCTCCTTCTCCCAAGCCGCCATCCGCTCTGTGGATTGTTCGATTTCCTGTTGCTGGCTCCTTCGCTGACTGGCCAACTCGCTCCAACGACGGCCGTGCCGAGTCAATTGCTCCACTTCGTCACGCAATTTCTCGCGTTTGCTGATCATCCCGGTCAACTTCGCAGCTTCTTCCGAATCGTCGGCGTTCACCTTCCCGACCATTGACTTCCGACCATCACGCAGCGATTTCAGCACATCGACAAGCGAAACGCGGTCCAGCCCACTCGATAGCTTGTACAGCTCATCGGCTGCGGAGGTGTCGTCAAGCGTCGACAATTCCTGCAACTCACGGATGCCGATTGCGAAAACGTTCGTGAAGATTGGCTCATCGATTTGTCCAAGCAGACTACTGAGCCGATGCTGTCCTTGGGCCAAACCGTCTTGGCCGGTAACGGTCAATTGGCCGGTCACACCCGAATCGGTCAACTGGCTAGTGCGCCGAATTTCGTAACCACCACCCGGTCCGGTAACGCGGATTGCACCGCCCGGAGTTCCTCCGTAAACGGGTGGCAAATAGCGTTCGCGACGATCCGCGGTAAAGCCGTACAATTGAGCACGAAGGAATTGCATCAACGTTGTCTTGCCGGCTTCGTTCGGCCCATAGAACAACGTCATCCCGTCCGGAAGCGAGTCGACCGATAGCCCTGTCCAGACGCCGAACCCGTCGATCTGTATGTCTTTGACTCTCATGATTGGATTTCCAAAGTAATTCCATTTTGACTTTGTGACCGAGCACGCGGGTGCTCAGGCTTCAACTGCGACGCGCACATCTTGCGTCTCGGACGTGTATCCATCTCACGACGACACCAAGTTTGGTTTTCCGCCGCGGAGCAATTCCACGCCTAACAGGGTTGCTTGATCCAAAATCGCTTCGCGTGCCGACGGCGAGACATCGGCCAACAACGCTGCGGTGGGACTACGAATGCTTCCATGTTCTTCCGTGTAGGGAGCCAGATTCAATTCCCGTTGGCCTGCTTTACTGAATTTCTCGGAAGCTCGCAAAAAGTCGCCCAAAATGGTGTCTTCATCCTTCCACGACTTTGGGTAATGCTTCGGTGGACGAATGACCAAAGACGCCGTCCAAGCCGAGGGCGTGCCCGACCCGAATTCGCGACGAAGCCACGCCAGCAGTGCTTCGCTATCACCCAAGGCGTGCAAGTTCTCGCCGCTGGTGATCGAAATATCCCACCCGATCAGCAGATGACGGCCACCATTCTCGTGCTGCAATCGCGTGATCCGTTCGCCCAGCAAGTTGCGAATGCCACCCACGGCGGCAATCTCCGATGCATCAATTTCAACTTGACAATAGCGAAACGCATCGCATTCAATCGAATGCACTCGAGTCGTCTGGTCCGCATCCACGTCGACGACGGTGTAGCCGTGAGGCCCAGGTTCGCACAGTGAACGACCTTGCGGACTTCCACAGTAAAAGGCACCTCCCTCCGCTCCACCCTCCATCGCTTTACGATTGTGCTCGCCGCCGAGAGCCCAGTATTCAAACCGACCTTCGGCCAATGCATCGGCGTCCGACGCCCCATACCCGATCGCAACCGTGTATTCCTCGGTGGGCTCGACGCGATAACTTGGAACGTGCAGCGCCGAGCGACCCTCACTGCTGCGACCCACGACCACACAGATGGTTCGGCCAGCTCGTTCAACCGGAATCGCCACCACACGATTCTTAGGAAACAGCGTAACATTCGGCGGCAGCGGAGCGGCATCCGGCCACTTTTGCGGGTCATCAGCAAGTCCCGCGACCCAAAACACGGGCGTTTTCTTTGAGTTCAGCTTCTCGAAATAATCAAGCAGCAGTGACATGCCATGCGGCCCAGCCGATTGAGGGCTGAGCAAGTCGCCGCTCAGAACCAAAAAATCAATGTTGTCCGCAAGCGCCGCTTCGAAAACCGCCTTGGCAGCCCGGCGCGGCGCATCGGCCATCGCTTCGCGAAGATGACTTGGGACGGCGTCAAGATCACCGAGTGGTGCTTCAAGATGAAAATCACTGGCGTGAATAAATCGAAACGATTCGCCTGGCATCGGCTCCCTCCTGTGCGATTGGTCCCACGAATCTGCATGGTCAACCGAGTTCGTTCACCTCTTGTGAAGCACCTTATGACGTTTTCTAGCAGCGTGGGTGCGGCTACGTAGTCTCGGTACTTTAACGAAAGTTGCAAAAAATCACCAAGTCGTATTTGGCATGTTTCACGAAAAGAAACGCGAAAAGATTTGCTAGCCTAGCATCCAAGACTGCTGGAGATCGGATACCGTCCCCTCGATCCGAGATCGCCCCTGACACGGCAGGACCAGAACTCAAAACGCCCTCGCAGCAGAAGCGGTGGTGCAATACTTAAGCTGGTGGAGATCCGCGAGTTACAGCAATCCGAGATCTGCTTTTGGGCATTGGGATCTGGACGAGGATCGCCCATGAATCCTGGATCCCTTGAATGCTGGATCCCTTCTCCCCTGATTTTCGGAGGTCGTCCGGTTTTTAAGTTGTGACGAACACCGTGTTTCGGTATCCAACCACCCCTGCCCGCGCAGCGGGAGGGGTCGAGCGAAGCGAGGGGGAGGGCCGGTATAGAAACAGTGCTGGAATTTCATGTTGTAATCGCAGCCCGTTTTCCCTCTCCCTCGCTTAGGCTCGACCTCTCCCAGAGGGAGAGGTAAATCTTGTAAGTCTTTTTCAATCAACAACTTAAAAACTGCACGACCTCCTCGGAGATGGGGGTACTGCGTCGCTTGTCCGATTTTTGCGAAGGTGCAAGCTTGCTGAGGCTCTTGCGCACATAGGTTTTTCGGCTCATCCGGCGGAAGCGTGCGCAGGAGGTTTTCGAGGCATCTCTCCGGTGTCCCATGATTGCTGGCAGGAGCTATTTTCACTGGTTATCGTGCAGTTGCCGGTAGAAACGGAGTCGAGCTCTGCAGAGGTGCAACTTGACAAGGGATATCCCGGTCGACGGTGCGCCAAGGGTGCTACCGGTTCCCTGCGGACGACCGACCGTCGGGGACTCTTTTCTAAGAGATCATTGGACACCGGAGCCATACCTCCAAAAAACCTTGAGTCTGGGTTCCGCGAGCTTCGGTCGGATGAGCCGGTTTTTTGACCGAGGAGTCCGAGAGCCACCGCACCCATGAACCGCACCTCCGTGCAACAGGCTTTCCCATGTTCGCAGCACCAGCGCGAACCGCAAGGCAGCAATCATTCGCAGCGGTTTGTCGAAAGTCCAGAGCGAAATCTCGTCACCTACCCCGCAGATGTATAAAACACCACCCGAGATACGCGGTACAACGAGCCGCGCAGCGGGAGGGGGCGAGCGCAGCGAGGGGGAGGGCCGGTATAGAAACCGTGCTGGAATTTCATGTTGTCATCGCAGCCTGTCTTCCCTCTCCCTCGCTTAGGCTCGAGCTCTCCCAAAGGAGAGGTAACGGCACCGTAACTCCCCGATCAGAAACGCCTTAAAACTGCACGACCTCGCGCGCGGAGGAGAGAGGGGAGCCAGAATCCATCAGCGCGACTTGTGTCGATAACAATGCTCTCTGTCTGGGTGACGCTAACTCGAACGCCTTGCGAAACACGGGCGAGAAAAGACTCTCACCCGTGTTGTTCACTGATCAGATCAAGACGCCCACCCGAGACGCTTACCAGCAGCAAACTGGCGGACAACAGCGACGGACTTTCACGCAGTATCGGACCTTAACACAGCAGCGCTCCGCGACGGGGGGTGGGCAACAGACGACCACGGGCGGTGGGCAGCAAACGACCACGGGCTCACAGCAAACGGGCTCACAGCAAACGGGCTCACAGCAAACGGGCTCACAGCAAACAGGCTCACAGCAGGGATCACCGCCACCGCACAACCGCGACAGAAAACCACCCGCCTGGGCTTGGCTCGCACTGACAACACTTGCGGCTGCTACGACCGCGCAACAAAACAACATTCGACGCATCATGATTGTATCCCTCTTGAAAGTGTTCTTCGTCGGCAGTGCAACCAACGCACTGCTTCCTTGAGACCAACGCAGAAGCAAGACGGATGCCAGCGGCGTGAAACACAAATGCATACCGTGCGAATCGCCCGTTAAGGCCGGATGCTTTCCACAGCAGTCATTCAAAGGCGGCTGGCCTACCGCAGCAACGATGGGCTGGCACTGTCGACTCGTCGAGCGGGTCGCGGGAGACCGTGCGGACGGTGCGCAGCGGGCGGCGTGAGTGTGCCAAATAGATTCAGGTGTGTGGGTGTCCCCCAGACACTGCCTCGGTCAGCCATCGCGGAGCCCCCGACTTCCTCGTCAGCAAATTTCGTCCGGCAGCTCGCTAGCGGCCGCCTCGTCGAGCACGAAGGTGACGCTGGAGTGCAACTGGAGCAGCGATGCGGGAACCGACTCGGTCGGTGGATCCAACAAGGATTGACGGATCACTTTCGCTTTGGAGGCACCGGTCGCCAGCATCACAATTTGCTTGGCCTCGAAAATCGTCCCGATTCCCATCGTGATGGCCTTCTTCGGGACTTGATCGGGTGAATCGAAATAGCGTGCGTTGTTCTTGATTGTCACTTCCGCCAAATCGACCACTCGCGTCCGTGACGCGGCCGGCGAACCCGGCTCGTTGAAACCAATGTGTCCATTCCTACCAATGCCGAGCAATTGGAGATCGATGCCACCCACCCTTCCGATCTCTTGGTCGTAGGCGCTGGCGTGCGCCACAGGGTCGTCGGCACATCCATCGGGTACATAGGTTCGCATTGGCGAAAAATTGACGTGATCGAACAAGTGCTGCTGCATGTAGTAGCGATAGCTCTGCGGGTGCTTTGCTTCCAAGCCGATGTACTCATCCAAGTTAAACGACGTTGCGTGACGAAAGTCGACTCGGCCATTGCGAAAACCGGCCACCAAGTGTTCGTAGGTTTGAATCGGTGTTGCTCCTGTGGCCAACCCCAGCACGATCGCCGGCTTTGCCGTGATCGCTTCGGTGATCAGGTCAGCCACTTTCCGCGAGGCAGCGTCGGCGTCGGGGCAACGGAGGACGATGGGCTGGGTGGGACCTGTTTTCTCGGTGCTCACAAGGGGATCTCATCGTTGACAGCCGAGATTGCATCAAGCAATAAGCTTGACCATGCATCGGCCGTGGAAAGAGTCTGGAACAATTTCGTGCGAAGTTCGGGACGAACAAAGATTCGCACCTGTTTAACTTGATCGTCAAATTGACGATCCGCGAGTGCTTTCGCTACGGCGGAGACGTCAGCCAGTTTTTTGGCAGTTTGATCGCGTGCAACCACATCGACATTGATATCGACCTCCAATTTCACTGGAGGCGCATCAATCAAGACCTCCCATCCCCGGATCAATTGCCCCGTCAAACGCGTCAATTGCTCGGCCAGCTTCTCGCTCGCCGCCACCAACGTCCCATAGGGTCGCCGAGCGATTTGCTGGTGCACTTCACGACGATCGATCGCATTGAACTCGGCCACTCGTTTGAACAGCCGGCGCTGGCGACCAAATAATCCGTCAAGCAAATCGCTAGCACCGCAAGTCGCCAAGCATGCGTCGGAACCGGTGACTTGAACGAGCCGGGCGATCCACTCGGCGTCGGATAACCCAAACGTCGATTCGAGTGGAATCGACCGTTGGACGGAGAACACGGCGCGCTGCAACATTGCCGTCGCGGACCGAACGGTGTGGTGCCAATACACCTCGCTAAACATGACATATCGGGAGAACACCATCATCTCGGCCGCCGTCCGACCCTTCTCTCCAATTGCCAACCTTGGCTTGGAGGGATGAATGCACATGGAACCAATCAATCGCGCGACGTCAAAATTGCGACCATAGGGAACCCCCGCATGCAAACTGTCCCGTTGCAGGTAATCAAGCTTGTCGATGTCAACTGGTCCACTGAGGCAGCTGCGCAAAAAGTCGCGCCCCGCACTGGACAATCGACTCAATGTTCCGCTGGGTTCCAAAAGCTCGACGACATCCTTCGTTTCGCATTGCCAATCCCGGTCGATGCATTCCGCCAATTCCGACTTGGCGATCCAATCACTCACACGCGATTCATGGGCGCGCAGCCCCGCAAGCTGCAGGTCTTCGATCGGGTGGCAAAACGGCCAATGACCAACATCGTGAAGCAAGGCAGCCAATAGAAAGGCATCGGCCGCCGGCGGATCGACGATCGCTTGAAATCGCGGATCGTCGCCGAACCGGGCCAACAACCGCAAGGCATTCAAATAGACGCCCAGAGAATGCTCAAGTCGCGAATGGGTCGCGCCAGGGTAAACCAGGGAGACCATCCCCAATTGGCTGATGGAGGCAAGTCGTCGCATCGGAGCCGAATCAAGAACCCGCCGCACGCGAGGTGTCAACGGGACACCGTCGGACGGGGGAATCCGGACCAGCGAGGTGGCTCGATTCAATTGGACGACTTCAGGCGTCATGCCAAAAACTCCTCACGTCACGAGTCCAGCCAAAGTCGCTCCGCTGACGAGTGCCAACAGCACCACCGACAGCAGATAAAGGCCAGCCAAGGTTAAACCGCCCACGAACTCCAATTCGAATGTCGCCACGGCAATCACCGCACCGATCCCCAACATGATGCAAAAGAAGATGCCAAAGGTCGTGTAGGACATCTCGGCGGCCTGATCGAGCTCCAAAACATACGAGGGGACGAAGGCATAGACCAGCCAGACGCAAGCCAAAAGGGCCGCACCGATCAGGACCCGGTTGCGAAGCTCAGCCCCTCGGTAGGGCTCGAGTTCCGAATCGTAGACAAACGAATACCCGGCCCAGACCAACGGGGGTGCCAACGCGATCACACCAAGGACCTTCGCCCAATCGGGGGGGCCCTCTTCGCCGCCAAGCATTCGGAACGCAATCGCAATGGCGAACACACCGACGACCGCGGCGATGGTCAAAATTAGCCCCTTACGCGTGACATCGGTTTCGGTTCGTTTGATCGGAACCAAAACGCTCTGGCCGCTGCGATCTTTGGGGGCATCGTCAGGGTGTTCATGGATGACGACCTCCTCGTTTTTGTCCGGAACCGTTATGGTGTTCTTGCAACTTGGGCAAGGGCCTTTCTTACCAGCGAACTTCTCGCTGACTTGAAAACGCTTAAAGCATTTGGGACAGGTGACTTGGATCGGCATGAATCAGAATCAAGAAAGACAGGAGCGAGTGGATCAAGGGCCGCTGGGTTCGAAAGTGGCGCGGTCGCAGCTCGAAAGTATAGCGAATTTACCGGCCGCGCACGTGGTGTTGTACCAGCCAGAAATCGCTCAGAATACCGGAAACATTGGCCGCACCTGCGTGGCCGTCGGCGCCAAGTTGTGGATCGTTCGTCCAGCGGCCTTTCGCCTTGACGACAAACGACTTCGCCGAGCGGGACTCGATTATTGGCAGCACCTGATGCTCGCCGACGCGGTCAATTGGGCCGATTTAGTCCGCCAACTCGCGCCGCGGCGTTTCTTCTACTTCTCTCGCTTCGCAACCCGCACGATTTGGGACGCGTCGTTTGAAAAAGAAGATGTGCTGGTCTTTGGTAGCGAATCTTCAGGTTTGCCCCGTTCGATCCTCACCCAAGATCAACCGAATGCCTTGCGAATTCCGATGGCTGACAAAGTGAGAAGTTTGAACCTCGCAACCAGCGTAGGAGTCGCACTGTATGAACACCAGCGTCAAACCCTGGGAAAATGAATCAGGGCGACATCCGCCCGAAAGGCGGATCGCATCCCAAACCACGCGGATTACTGGTCGCGGATATCGGCCGTGAGCAGCGCTTTCGCAGTGATTGACCGAGGCCCCGATGTCTTGATGACAACCGGTTTGCGCTGCGATCCGGTCGCGTCGACCGCCGTAAAGGTCGTTTCGAGCAGGAATGTCTTCTGCGGTGCCGTTGGCTTTTCGAAGTCACATTCCCAACCTTCGCACTCGATCGATTCGATCATGATCGGTTCCTGGCTGCGAATGACCAATCGCTTGACAATCGGCTGCCCCAGTTTTACACCCCCGAGAGCGATCGATTGCGGCGAAATGTTGAGCAGACTCTCGACTTGGCCCGCCACGCGAAGCGGCACGCGAGGCATGGAGTGATCATTCGTGATCACGATAATTTCGTCCTGGAAGTAGCCTTCTGGGGCGTCTTCGCGAACGGTCACTCCGATCTGATAGTCGACGCGTCCACTTCCCCGGCTGATTTGCTTGAACGACGGCATCAGCCAGCTGTGGTTGCTGACAACATCCACCACTTGCCAATCATTGCGTCCCGCATACATCACCGTCGATTGCTGGGTCGCCGTGTCGCCTTGGTTGAGTTTTCCAAACCCAATCTCGCCCGGGTGAAACACCATATCGCTGCGAATGTATCCATTGACCACCAACCGAGCTTCGGCATAGAACGGCTTGTCAATCACCACCGTCAACGTCGCGCCACGCTTGCCGCGGAACGTGCCGGTATTGAAACGAGCCATAACCGATCCGGTTTCCCCAGGGGCTACGTATTCCGTTTCGACGATTCCCGTCGTGCATCCGCAACTCGTTCGGACGGTTTGAATGTGCATCGGCTGCGAGTACGGGTTCTTGACCGGAAATCGAAATTCCGTCTTCGCCGCGACCGCGACGGTGCCGAATTCATGCGACTTGATCGGAAATACCGAGTCGCTCCAATCTGCGGCAACGGCGGAACCGACGACGCTGAGCATCGCGGCTACTTGGAAAAAGGATCGCATTAAGGTTATGGACATTCGTATCTACCCGAGAGGTTGCCGCGTTACTTCATCGAAGATTGGTGAGTGGGAGGCGAACTCGAGCTGTGGCCCAATCGAAACGCGGCATCGATTGGTCCGACCCTCTCCTTCAAGTTAGCGGTCATTTTCCATCAGGCAAGGCAAACCCATCCGTTCGGGGGATCATTTGATGCAAATAAACCCTGACGGTTACAGGCGTTACGGTTATCTGGAATAGCTGGGAAGCCTAGGTGTAATAAGAGGACTTCTTTGCTATTCGGTGAACGGGTTGCTCGTGACACCGCCGCCATGAAAATCGTCTGGTTTGTCTCCCTGCAGATACTCCGTGAACAGGTTGTCTTTGTGGTATTCCTTGAACTTGCCGGCGCCTCCGTTGGGCATGCCTGCTTCGATCCCGCCAAGGAGATAGCACCCCCCATAGTGGAAGGCAGCTAAGGATGCAGCAACGAGGACGACAGCAGCGATCATGTATTTCATAGGATTTCAGCCCATCGGAGAGTCATGGATGCCTGAAGAGTCGGAGGCGTTCGACAGGCGGTGTCAAAGTCTAGCTCATCCTTTGCGGTGAGCGAAAAAGGACGAAGCCCACAGAACCGACGACAACGAGGCAAACAGCCCGCGGGATCATCCCAGGCGACGCTCGTGCCTGGCGTGGAGGAGTTTTTCGAGGTGTGGCTAACGAAAAAAGGCGAGGCGAGTCTCCCGAAAGAGTCTCACCCCGCCTCGATTCAATTTTTGCATACGTCCTACGGACTTGAGTCCAGCGCGACCCAAGTCGCGACAGTCATCAGACCGTGATTAGCATCCGCATGCAGGAGCAGCAACTTCGCAGCCACAAGTAGGTTCTGCGTCGCAACCACATGCTGGTGCAGCGTCGCATCCGCAGCTGTTGAGCTTGCAACCGCTGAAGATCTTGCGAAGCATGCCACGGATCGGGCCTTCGCTTGGGCAGCAAGGAGCAGCTTCGCAGCCACATCCACACGGTGCAGCTTCGCCACATCCGCAATCGCCCATGTCCGATGCCGAAGAAACCGAACCACAGCAAGGAGCTGGGCAGCATACTTCGACAGGAACTTGCTTGCAGATCACTCGTGGAACGCACTTGGTAACCGTGTAAGGTTCGCAAACCTTACGGCACTTAGCAACCTTCACGATCTTCGTGAAGCATTCTTTGCGGCAAGTGGTTTCGCAAACGGTCTTGGTGCGGCATTCAGGAACCATGACACATACTTTGTAGCAAACTTCCTTGGTGCGGCATTCGGGAACCATTTTGCAGGTCGTGTAGCTGCAGGTCTTCGTACGTGGCTCGCAGACGTAGCTGCAAGTCGTGTAGCAAACTTCCTTGCTTCGGCATTCAGGAACCATCTTGCAGGTCGTGTAGTTGCAAGTCTTTTGACGTTGTTCGCAAACCATGTTGCAAACCTTGTAGCAGACTTCCTTCGTACGGCATTCTGGGACCATTTTGCAGGTCGTCCAGCATACTTCCTTCGATCGGCATTCTGGAACCATCTTGCAGACGGTGTAGTTGCAAACCTTGGTGCGGCATTCCGGAACCTTACGGCAAACGGTGTAAGGTACTTCACGAGTGCGGCATTCGCGGACGTACTTCGTGCAGCAAACTTCCTTCGTTTCGCAGGTAGGAACCCAGACTTTCTTGCAGATCGTCGTTGGGCAACCTTGGACGCACTCGGTGCGGCAGCAGCCGGGAGTGTAGACGCACTTGCATGTGCAAGGATCGTAAGTCCAAGTGCCTGGTTCGCGAACGGTTCGCTTCATCATTCGGCCAGGAACTTCTTCCGTTACCGTTTCCCAGTGTCCACCCTTGACTTGGATCGTCTTGGTGTACTGCTGAGGAACCACAACGCTGTAGGTTTCCGTACGAACTTTCTCTTCCTTCACGGTGTTGTAAACCGTGTAGTTGATCGTGCGTGACTTTTGCTCGGTCACAGGAACCATGACGGTGTAGTTCACGGTTTTGCTGTGGTTTTCACGCACAGGATTCATGACCGTGTAGTTGATCGTCTTGGTGCGAGTTTCCCACACTGGCTTTTTGACGGTGTAGTTGATCACCTTTTGGTGAGTCTCGTAAACCGGCTTCATGACCGTGTAGTTGATCGTCTTGGTGTGCTGCTGATAAACAGGCTTACGCACGGTGTAATTGATCACGCGTTGGTGCGTTTCTTGAACGGGCTTCATGACCGTGTAGTTGATCGTCTTCGTACGAGTTTCGTACGTGGGGACGTTCACGGTGTACTGCACTTCGCGAGTTGTAGTTTCAGGAACCATTCGGGTTCCCGTCACTTCTTTGTCTTCGTAGTAAACTTCGTTTCGCGTACGATAACGAGTTTCTTGTACTTGTTCGTAAACCGTTTCTTGCACATTGCGCATCACGGTGTACGATCCGCCGGCGACAGCTCCGCCGTCAACAATGGCTCCGCCATCTGAGACAACGCCGCCTTCAACGACTGAACTACCACATCCGCCACAGCCTTCATAGCTCACGGCGCCGCAACAAGCAGCGCTGGCGGAGTTAACCCCGAATACGATCGACAAGACCGTCATCGTAGGTAACAAAAACCTTTTCATCTTTTCTTTCTCCACTGGAATCAACACGGGTGTTGCTAGGACGCAGCTTTCCAAAGCCACCGGAGCACCCGCCCCTCGGCTTGGCACCGACAATTCGCTCACTTCCTTGCTATCCAAGGTCGCTTCCGAATCGATTGACAACCAACACACAAACGCATTTCGTCATGTTGGAACTTAAATCGATTGCGTTGACCTGAAAAACAAGGCAAACAAATTGCGATGCACTGACTACATCGACTACGAACAAAGGGTTGAACACGTAAAGAAGACCGCCAAGGCAAAACAACCGGTTTGCCTTGACGTATTGAGACGACGGTTCACAGCTTAACGATCGTAGCGATTTTAATGCGCTGGGGAGCCTCCGAGGCGGACGTTCGCTCCGCACGGGAATTCGAGACACCGATTCCGTCGATCGGATTGTCCGTTTTCTGCAGGTTCTAAGACCATCAAAACGGATTCGGTGATGCCGGGGCATTCCGTTTCGCCCGAGACTCTGGCTCCCTTCTCCTCCGATTTTGACGTCGTGCAGTTGATAAGTCGTAACGACTGCAGTGTTTCGGTATCCAACCACCCCTGCCCGCGCAGCGGGTGGCCTGACGAATCGGTGGGGGTTTGGAGACCGATGGATAGTATCACCGATTCGAAAGGGGTCGTAGGGAGCAAGTCAATTGGGTGCCAAGAAACCCTCTCCCTCGCTGCGCTCGACCTCCCCCAAAGGGCTCGTTGTACCACATAACTCCTGCGTTTTGCATGCATTGACGGGTTGGTTTTGTGTGCAACTCCACTGGACTTTTTGCTGGACGCCGCGAATTATCCTCAATTGAGGATCCGCGTTGGTGCTGCCAGGTCGGCTATCTCACCCAAACACCGCGAAAAACGGGGCGAAAACGAAAAACGCCCGCCTGCCCATAACAGGCAGCGGGCGTTAACCGGTTCGCGAGTGTTTTCGCGATTTTCAAAATAGCTCCCCCGAGAGGACTCGAACCTCTGACAAGGCGGTTAACAGCCGCCTGCTCTACCAACTGAGCTACAGGGGATCCTTAACGCTTCAACTCGCTTCCGCTTGCTGAAGTTTTTGAGAATTTACTTGAGGCCGTCGCTCCTCGCAAGGGGAACCTTGGGCTTCCGAAAAAGGATCTGACGACATTACGCCGGAATTCGCCGATTGCGCCTATTGTAAGGAGTTTTCCTGCTGGTTCGCCGAGTTAACCGCCGCACTGCTCGGGTGGGAAATCTTCCCTACGTTTGATCATTGTGATTTGGTTCCCGGTGTCGTTGAAACTGATCTCGCTCATGATCTCACAGATCAACAGAACGCCTCGGCCACCAGGAACTTCCAATAATTCCTGTTGCCTTGGATCTGGAATCGCCGCAGGGTCGAAGCCATTTCCTTGATCGGTGATGCGAATACAAACCTCCTGCTCTTTGCATGACATTTCAACCTCGACGGTCTTGTCGCTGCAGTGCCGGTTGCCGTGCCGAATTGCATTGACGATCGCTTCTTCATAGGCCAATTGCACGCGAAAAAGATCCGTCGCTGGCCATTTTCGCTCCAACATCGCGTCAACCAATTCGTGTGCCAAAGCGCTGCCCACCGACGTATCACTCGGGATCGTACGACGCAAGGTCCACGCTGGGACGTTCTTAGCTCGCATGAGTAACGGCTCTTCTACACTCGGGGCGGTTCGCGAGAAGGCTGCGATTGTACGGCGAAACCCTTTTCATTTGGACCTCCTTGACAACAATCTCTGCCCTTTAAGTGCTACCAGTCGCAATCCGAAAAGATGGGACCGCGATCAGTCGTCTAGAGATCAAGGCTCCGCTCAGATGACTTCGAACATGCGTTCCAATCGCGTGAGCATGAAGACTTCGCGAACAACCGATTGCACGTTCGTCAGAACCAGACGAACACCGCTCTTCTTTGCGTGGAGATTGATCTCGATCAACTCGTTTAACCCGACACTACTCACCCAGCTAACTTCGGCCAAGTCCAAATTCAACGTTAACGCTGGCTTGCCGACCTGTTTCGGTTCGCCCGACCGCTGGGGTTCGGGGGCAACCTGCGACTCGATCCATTGAGACACGTGCCGGGAAAACTGACCTGCAGTTGTCACCCCATTCAACTGTTGGGCGGAGCACGAGACGGTTTGCCCGGGCTTTCTATCGGATGTCCGAATTGCTTTCAAATCAGCCATTCAAGCTCGCGCCCCCCCCTGTACCAACGGCCACTTTCCAGCCACCGCAAATCTGTCCACTCCGAACCACTCGTACTCCGCCGCAGCTCAATTTTCGGGAAGGGCCGTTTCCTACCGGCCACACTCTCAAGTAATTTGGCCGGTGGGAACCGGCCCTACTTCGAACGCCTACTCGCAATTCAAGCTGAGTCGGAATACTAGGTTAACGCCACTCTGCTATGCTATCAATAGCCTGGCTGGACAGCACCGCTTCTCTCTTCCTACATGCTCGAAGCGCAAGCGAGTCAATCGCTTACGTCAAAACCCACTCGCTTGCGATTCGTGCTTGTATTGGTAGCGTTTCCGCTCCAAAGTGGCGCTGTCCAGCTAGTTGTGCGTCAAAATTTAATTTTCGGGTTGTTAAGGGGTCAGGAGTCAATTGCCGCCAGCGGCCCTTTGGGTGCTTCGCACAATTGACTCCTGACCCCTTAACCCTACGACGTGAAAAACACCTCGGTGGCGTTTCCCCCCCAGAAACTCTAGCGGGACATTGGGGGGAGCGTTTCTTTCCGCGCCGTTTCAGCGGCTTCCTCGATTGACTACAATCCCTATGCTGGCGCCAATTCCGCAATGATCGGACGATTCTTGTTTTCGTGCAACGATTCGCTAGCGAGCGGTCGCTCGTCTGGCTGTGGTTTGGCCGCCCACCGAAGTTGCCGCGGTGACCGATCCGTGAACCTCGACACTTATTGACCGATATGAACGTTGCCTCACTACTCGAAAAGCGACGCGTCCAATGGACCGAATTGGAATCGCTGTGCGATGCGATGGAAAGCCGTGGACGGACCGAAAAGGCGGGCGGTGCGCATCACCGCGGCGCAGAGGGTGTCGCTCGGTTTTCAACGCTCTATCGGGCCGCATGTGCTGATTTGGCTCTCGCAGACGCCTACCAATTGCCGCCGAATACCGTGACGTATTTGCATCAGTTGGTCGCGCGGGCCCACAACCAACTTTACCGTGCAAGAAAATTTGAGCCGACGCGATGGATTGACACGATCTTTCACGATGCGCCGCAGCAGATTTTCGCCGACCCGTGTGTAAGAGCGGCCACACTGATTTTCTTTGGATTGTTCACTTTGTCGATGTTCCTCGGATACAACGAAGAACGGTTTCCAGGGTTCGCGCAATCGATGGTTGGCGCCACGGCCCTTGAGCAAATCGAGGATATGTACGAGAAGCCGATTTCCAAATCGCTAGACCACTACATTCAGATGGCTGGTTTCTATATCAAACACAACACCGGTATTGGGTTGCAGTGCTTTGCATTTGGCATCCTGATCATCCCCTGTGTCTTTATCCTTGCCTACAATGCAATTTCGCTGGGCACCATGTTTGGTTACATGGCTCGCCCGGACGTTGTTGGTGGAGACAATTTCTTTCATTTTGTCACTGCACATGGCCCCTTTGAGTTGACGGCGATTGCGTTATCGGCCGCCGCGGGACTTCGGCTTGGCCTGGGTCTTTTCTGTACCGGAGGATTGACTCGGTACGACTCGGTTCGTCAGAGTGCCGCGAAAGCCGTCCCCGTCATGGGGGCGTCGGTCGTGCTTTTTGTACTCGCCGCAATCACGGAAGGATTTCTATCGCCTAGTCCTGCACCTTACGTGTTCAAGGCCCTTTGGGCGATCATGTCGAGCGGTTTGATCAGTTTCTATTTCGTTGTTCTTGGCTTCCCCTCCTCCCAAGCACCGAGTGACTACTTCCGCAAGCAGCGTGGAGGCGTAGCGGATGCAGCTTGATCGCACGCACGTCGTCATCCGTAGACGGACGCTCGCCGAGATTGGCGATTTGTCATTGGTGATGTTGCGCCGCTATCCGCAAGCCCTACTGATTGGTTTCTTTCTCGGCGCGTTTCCCTGGGCCGTTCTGAATGCAATCTTGCTGTGGTGGATCCCCTTCGGCGAGGCCGAGTTTGGACTGACCGATGACGAAGCCTTGGCGGAGATTTGGCGATACTTGTGTTGGATGTCGCTGTTGGTGGTCTTGCAGGCGCCGGCTGCGGGTGTTGCGACAACGTTGTATTTGGGCCAGGCGGTGTTTGAGAGTCAACCGACCTGGGGAAGCGTCTTTCAGGAAACAAAGCGTCATTTTTTGCGATGGTTTTGGGCGCTGGCCGTCGTTCGCTTAGCCGTTCCGGCGATGGTGCTTTGTGCCCTTCGTTATTCCCTACCGGCGCAGGCGGGGTTTGACGTGATGGTTCCCTTCCTGCTGCTCATCAGTTTGGCGATTTTTCGCAGCAGCCGGCCGTTCTTGCCAGAAATACTGCTGCTGGAACAGTGCCCGCTGCGAAGTTCCTCTGCTGCGGTCATCACAGCCCGTCGCCGCAGCAAGTCGCTGCACCAGCCGTTGGCGAGCGATCTTGGGGGGCGATTTCTAGCGATCTCGTTCGTGTTGTTTTGGCTATTCCTCAGCGTACTCTACACACTGCTTTGGGCGCGCGGCATCGCGCTGGGCCAATGGGACTGGGACCTCTTCTTTTTGTTGTTTCTGTTTCCCGCGGCGCTTTGGATCATCGCAGGAGTCAGCGTGGTGATTCGGTTGCTGAACTATTTGGACACGCGTATCCGCCTGGAAGGTTGGGAAGTTGAGTTGGCGGTCCGCGCCGAGGCGATGCGGCAATTTGGCGATGAAGCAGGATTGATTATGATGCCAGGAACAAAGCGAAGTGGAAAAGCCATTTTGCCTGGCCGTGACACGTCAAATGCGAATGCAGGAGGCGTTTTGCCGTGAATTGCAAATCGTGGTTGTCACCAAGCATCGAGCAAGAAACAAACGTCGCCTTTCGCTCCGCAAACGTAACGATGTTACATGCTTTCGCAAAGCAAGAGACGACAATCAAGCCCCGCATGATGCGAATGCTGCTGATGCTAACGCTGCTGAACCTCTGCTTGCCATCCATTGCCGCTTCGCAAGACGCGAGCCTCGATGTTCCGCCCGATACCGAGAACGTTTCGTTGCCATCAACCCCATGGTACGATGCACAAGATCAGGTGTTGATTCCGGTGGAGTTGAAGTCGTCGATCGACGACACAGAAAACCGCGATAGTCGCTGGCTGCCAAAAGCCAAGCGACTGGTAAAGCCGCCAGACCCCGTCAAGAGCAATTCCGCCGGAAACAGTGGGAGCGGTTGGTTTGGAACGGAGTTATCGATTGGCAACCTATTTGGTTGGTTCTTGCTGGTGATGATCGTTGTGTCGGCGGTCGGTGGATTGGTCTATGCACTGTCGAAGACTGAAATCGACTTGAGTGCCAAGTCGCAGACGAAGGCGCAACTTGGTCCCCAATCACCCGATGACCAAACGATCGAACGGATGAAGCATTTGCCGGCTGAGCTTCGGCGCACGGACGTTAATTTAAAATCGGAAGCCGAGCGTTTGATGATGCTCGGGCACTTTGATCAGGCGATTATTTTGTTGTTTGCACATCAATTGCTGCTGCTCGACCGAGCAGGGATTCTGCGGCTCAATCGTGGCAAGACGAACGGCAAGTATGTTCGGGAAACGCGGGCGGTCGATTCGGAATTGGGGACAAGGCTCAACGAGACAACCGATGCGTTTGAGCGATCCTATTTTGGTCGGCATTCGATTACCGCATCAGAATTTGAACGGTTGTGGACACAGAACGCCTTGGTGGAACAAGTTGTCCAGACGCATCACGAGGTGCCGGCATGAACTCTGCGAAGCTGATCGTCTGCCTCGTGATTCTTGTTGCTGCGGCTGGCTGCAACCGGTTGTCGACTGAATATGGTCACTCCTCAGGTGTCCAAGGGCGTCAAAGCTTGAATGGCTTTGGTGCACTGCGTGAGACCTTTGTTCAAGCCGGCTTGAACGATCGCGATATTCGTCGATTGACGCAGCGAGTTGAACGATGCGACATCATCGTTTGGACCCCCGAGTACCTGACGAGCATCCAATCGGATGCAACCCGTTGGTTTGACCGTTGGCTGAGGCGAGGCGGACACACGCTGGTGTTTGTGATCCCCGACAGTGGCAGCGAAACCGATTATTGGCTGCAGGCAAGTCGATTGGCGTCTGCCGAGCAGCGGCTTGAATACCGAAGGCGGGCTGCGCGCAGTATCAATCAACGCATGCAATGGCGACTCAACCGCACAACGATGCCAACCAACGGATGGTTTGTCAGCGAGCCGCTGGTTCAGCGTCGCGGGTTTTCCAAAACAGACGGCCCCTGGGCTCGCGGCGCTCTCTCGCAGCTCGAGGGCGAGACAAAGAAGGAAATTGAATTCCGTCTGAAACCGTTTGTGCGAGAGGATCCGCAAGCAAGCGGCGCCACTTCCACCGCGACGGTGCCCATCCCAGCAAATACCTCCGACCTGGGGCCGACGGGGCCGGGTTCACCAACTTACCTTTTTCCTGGCGCAGCGACACCGACAAGCACGGACGTGGATTTCGTCTCCCTGGTTCAATCGGAATCGGGTTTGCCGATTGTGGCGAAGATCGAATCCGCGAAGTGGAAGGACTCAAAAATCATTGTCATCGCTGGCGGTTCGCTGGTGACCAACTTTGCCATGACCGATCCTTTCTCGGCCGCTTTGACAGCGAAGATTGTTCAGTCCTCGCTCGCATCGAATCCACCAGATGGCCGAGTCGGATTCATTAGTGCGGCACCCACCAGTTTGCCGGTCAGCGAGCCGGACGCGAGTGTCCCCAAGGCGAGCGGGATGGAGCTACTCACGACTTGGCCGATCAGCTTGGTAACGATTCACGCGGTGCTGCTCGGGTTGGTGATCTGTTTGATGTTGCTGCCCTCACTCGGCCGTCCCAAACGCGTTCGATATAGCGTGCAGGGTGATTTTGGCGATCATCTCGATGCGGTCGCTTCGCTGATGAACCGTGCGGGTGGCGAAGACTATGCGAGAAGCCGCATCCGCGAATACATGCGACAAATTCATGGCGAAACAACTGTCTCTGCGACGGCGACGAAGCAGGATACAATGGCACCTCAAGTGACTTACAACACATCGACCGACCACTCCGACCCTAGAACGAAACCTTGAACAGTCCGCAACCCAATCCCGATCCGCAACCTGCGGGTGACCCTCCTTCCGTGCCCCCTTTGGCTAACGACGCGCCGACCGATCCCGCGTCTGTCGCCGGCCAACCGTTGGTTGGTGAAGTGATCGAAGTCGAAACGGTGGCCGACGAGTCAGCAGCCGCAACGACCGTCCGTCCTACGACGAATCGAATGGCTCCGGTAAAGCTCTTGTACGAACGGATCGCATCGGAAGTCGGCAAGCTCTTTGTTGGACAAGATGAATTGGTGCTCGGCACACTGACCGCATTGTTCGCAGGCGGACATGTGTTGATCGAATCGGTGCCGGGGCTGGGCAAGACGTTGTTCGTTCGCGCGCTCGGGCAAACACTCGGTTGCGAATTCGGCCGAATCCAGTTCACCGCCGACCTGATGCCATCGGATATTACCGGCGCGCCGGTCTATGACATGCAGCGGAGTGAGTTCCGGTTTCGGCCAGGGCCGGTTTTCACACAATTGTTGTTGGCAGACGAGATTAACCGGTCTCCTGCAAAGACTCATGCCGCGCTGCTGGAAATCATGCAGGAGTACCGAGTCACCGTTGATGGGACGAGCCACCGTGTACCGCGACCGTTCTTGGTTTTAGCGACACAGAATCCGCTTGAGAGCGAAGGGACTTACAATTTGCCCGAAGCACAATTGGATCGATTCATGTTCAAGCTGCGGGTCGACTATCCCACGTCGGATCAGGAAGCGGAGATTTTGAAGATGCACAGCCTGCAAGTCGATTTGAACCAACGGCTGCGTGACGAGATCCAAAAAACAACCCATCCAGAACAGATCCTTGAAGCGATGCAGTTGTGTGGCCAAGTTTTGGTTGAAGAGAGCTTGGTCGACTACATCAATAAGATCGTTCGCGCGACACGAACCTGGCCAGCGTTCCACATCGGGGCGTCGCCGCGAGCGGGAATTGCCTTGATGCAATCTGCCCGGACGCTGGCGGCGTTTTCTGGGCGTGACTACGCCGTTCCGGACGATGTGGTTGAAATTGCACTGCCGGCACTACGCCACCGCGTCCAATTGACCGCAGAGGCGGAGATCGAAGGCCGCTCTGCGGACGAAGAATTGCAATCGTTGATTCGCGGCGTGGAAGTGCCCCGGGACTGATCACTTCGTATAGAAGTCCAACACTCGGACTTTGTCGAGTACGGGCTTCAACACTTCGACAAAGGCGCCGTGGTCGGGATGGGGCAAGTATTTGGCTCGCCCGGCATCGTCGTCAAACGTGACCATGAAGCAGTGCGTGAATCCGTCGTCGTGAGTTTCCGGGCTGTTGTTGGTGCCCCATTCAAAATCGGTAATCGAGTCAATCTTTGCTGGAAGTGCCGCGAAGGCTTGTTCGACGGCTTTGATCCCTTCCGCCGGTGCATCGTCTTTGAACTTGAAGAACACCGCGTGTCGCAGCGTTTTTTTCTCGGCGGTATCCTCGCTTGCGTCGCCCCAGTAGTCGACGACGAACACATCCTTCATGTGAGGTCCGAGAACCTTTCCAAAGGCTTTGTGAGCGGGGTGTGGAAGGTATTTCGCACGGCCCGCTTCATCCTTGAACGTTAGCAGGAAGCAATGTGTAAATCCGTCGTTAAGACCTTCCGGGCTGTTATTCACGCCGCAAGCAAAATCCGTGATGGTGTCGATCTTGGTTGGCAACGCCTTGAAGGCGTCGACGACCTTCTCGATGTCGGCCTCCGTCGCCTCATCGTTAAACGCGAAAAAAACGGCATGGCGAAGCACTCGAGTCTCCTTTTCGGCTGCGGTTGGCGCGGACGGGCTGGCGGAAGCATTGGGCGTGGAAACGCAACAGGTCACCAAGGCAACACAAAGCAGTTGTGCAAGTTTCAGTTTCATCAAGGAAGGCTCTCGAGGGGGAGTGGAAGCTACGAACAACGTTTCTAAGAGAATAGCAGATTTGGTTGGCGGAGTGCGTCCGTGCCACCTTGACGCAAAGTGGCGAAGAAAAGAGAACGTGATGGTTCTCGTTTGCCAATTGCCCACGGCCTTCATTTTGCCATGGCTCACTCCCTCCAAACGCGGAGACACTCATGAACGCTACCGATTCCACTTCGTTTGCCGATCGTCTTGCCGATGCGGTTGGCCGAACCCGCTCGGTCACCTGTGTGGGCTTGGATCCGCGACTCGATCAATTGCCGCGCGCGATCGCTCAACTCGCCGACGGCGGTTCTCCCGATGCGAAGGCGGCTGCCTACACTCAGTTTTGCCGAGAGATTATCGATGTGGTGAAGGATCGCGTTCCGATCGTCAAGCCTCAAGCAGCTTTCTTCGAGCAACTCGGGCCAGCGGGCATGATCGCGCTCGGCGATGTGATCCGCTACGCCTCCGAATCGGGGCTGCTGGTGATCACCGATGCAAAACGCAATGACATTGGTAGTACGGCAACAGCATATGCTCAGGCCTACCTTGGGACGGGTGACGCCAGCCCCTGGGGGAGCGACTCGCTGACGATCAGCCCCTATTTGGGACGCGACAGTCTCGAGCCCTTTGTTGAAGTTTGCGACCGAAGGGCGAGCGGGGTTTTCGTGTTGGTTAAAACGTCGAACCCGGGGGGCGGGCTGCTGCAAGATCGGGTTACGGATGGCCAGACCGTTTACGGTCGGGTGGCTGAATTGGTGAGTGAGTTGAACCAGGGCCGGATCGGCGCGAGTGGCTATGGGCCTGTGGGGGCGGTGGTGGGGGCAACCTACCCCGAGCAATTGGCGGAAATGCGGGCTGCGATGCCGAACAGTTGGATCCTGATCCCTGGCTTCGGCGCTCAAGGGGGAAGTGCCGCGGATGTTTTGGCCGGTTTCGATTCTGAGGGCAGTGGGGCGATTGTGAATAACTCGCGGAATCTCATTTTCGCCTATCGCCGCGAGCCGTTTGTGCAGAAATATGGCGATGCTCGCTGGCAGGATGCCGTTTCGGAGGCGACCGACGAGATGAATCAGCTCCTTTTGCAGCGTTTTTCGCGGTAGAGGCGGCGGAGGACTTTCGCAAATCGAGACAATTCGCTATCTTTCGCCGTCTGTTCGCTCACAAACGAGTTGTTGAGCCGGCGTTGGAGAGATCGACAACGCAGAAACCACGAAAAATCACGCTAGCGGATATTTTTTAATGGGTAACAAAGTCAAAACCCACAAAGGAACGAAAAAGCGTTTCCGTTTGTCGGCCAAAGGTAAAGCGATGCACCGTTCGAGCGGAACGAGTCACTTGGCCAAGGGTCTTAGCAAGAAACGCCGACGTAACCTTCGTGGCACCACATCGCTCGATGCTTGCATGGAGCCCACGATCCACGCTGCGTTAAACGGCTACAGTAACTAATTCGGAGTTCCGTCATTCGCCTGCGACGACTCCGTTTTCGATTCATTGCAGAACTCAGGGTGGGTTCTGCTTTTCACTCCTTTTGAAAGTCGATTCCGAAACCCATTCGGCTGGGCAGAAACATCGGTGGCATGGACCACCGGGGCCTGAACCGATGGATCCTATCGCGTCGATCCAAATCCCTTTTATCACCGGAAGCATTTCCCATGCGTACCACCAAAGGTGCCGCTCGTCGGCAATCCAAAAAGCGTCTGTTCAAGCGAGCCAAAGGCTTTCGTGGCGGACGGAGCAAGCTGACTCGAACCGTCAAAGAGACGTTGCTTCGCAGCGGCGCGTACGCCTTCCGTGATCGTCGAGTCCGCAAACGGGATTTCCGCCGGCTTTGGATTGTCCGCATCAATGCGGCTTGTCGAGAACACGGCATCCGATACAGCGAATTCATCTTTGGACTCAACAAGGCTGGCATCGAATTGGATCGAAAAACGCTCTCGGAAATGGCGATCCACGATAAGGAAGGCTTCAAGCAGGTTTGCGAGAAGGTAAAGGAAGCCCTGGCGGCGTAAGGCCGAGGTCCCGCTAATTTGATCCGACGGGACGGCAGCAAATCATGTCACTTGAGTCATTCCTATCGACCCTTGACGAACTCGAGCAAGAGGCGTTGGCTGCGTTTGATGCTGCCAGTGACGCCGGCGCGCTCGAGGAATCGCGTGTTCGCTTCCTCGGTGCCAAGAAGGGTGCGCTGAAAGACGTTCAAAAGCAGATGGGCGGCATCGATCCGAGCGATCGTAAAGCTGCCGGTATGCGGTTGAACGAATTCAAGTCAAAGGTCCAAGCGGCGTTCGAAACTTCCCAATCCATACTGGGAGGTGGAGGCGAAGCGGGGATTGACCCCAGCTTTGATGCAACGCTGCCTGGAATTCAGCCAAACATCGGCCACATCCATCCGATCACGCAGACGATCAATCATTTGATGGAGATCATGGGACGGATGGGCTTTGAAGCGGCCGAAGGCCCCGAAGTGGAGGATCCTTGGCACAACTTCGTAGCACTAAACATTCCAGAGGATCATCCCGCTCGCGATCCGCTCGATAATTTTTACCTTGCGACCGCCTCGGCGACTTCGGATCGTGCAATCGAGGGCGAGCAATTGTTGCGGAGCCAGACGAGCACGGTACAGATTCGCGTGATGGAACGACGCCAGCCGCCGATCCGAGTGATCTCCCTTGGACGTGTTTATCGACCCGACGATCCCGATGCGACCCACTTTCCGATGTTTCATCAGATGGAAGGTCTGTATGTCGACGAGCACGTCACGATGGCGAATCTGAAGACCGTGTTGCGGGTGTTTGCGACCAATTACCTTGGCGGCGACGTTCAGATTCGATTCCGTCCGTCGTTTTTCCCCTTCACCGAACCGAGCGTTGAAGTCGACTTCCTTTGGAACGACCAATGGATCGAGTTTGGTGGCGCTGGGATGGTGGATCCCGCGGTGTTCGAAGCGGTTGGCTACGATCCTGAAACGGTTAGCGGATTCGCGTTCGGGTTGGGCGTTGAGCGGTTGTGCATGCGACGCCACGGGATCACCGATATCCGTGATCTGTACAGCGGAGACTTAAGGTTTTTGCGGCAGTTCTAGCGGGCCTTCCTGCAAGGGGTGGCTTTCGCTCATGCTCTGAGTGGTTTGTCACCGCTAAGAATTGGGGCAGGACGGACTTCCAGTCAACAAATGACGGACAGGAAGTCCGTTCCACCAATTCGCGACAACCCTCAAACGAAGGTGTGATAGACCGCTAGCGGACCGTCAGCATAAAATTTTATGGCAGTGGATTTCGCCAAAAATCCGTTACTCAAATGCTCTTAGGGACTTCTGATGAAGTCCACTACGTCCCAACTCGCAGTTTAAACCTTGACGGTCCACTATCGAACAACCAGCTGCGTGAGAATTTCGACTCGGTTCGTTTCTTTCACGAAGGGGTTGCGACCTACATCGAACGTCGTTTTTTTAGCGATCCGAGTTTGGCGGCTCAACGATTGGCGGCCGCAGTGCTGATGCGCCGTGAGGACGCCAACTTTGACCGATTGGTCGACAACGATCGACTTCGTCAGGAACACGAACCGATGTTGGTGTATGAGCTAGGAGAGGTGTTTGCAGCAGCAATCGTACGTAAGTTTGGCGATGAATCGATAGGCAAACTTGCTCGCACGTTTGCCAACAAGCAGCACAGCGAAGGGCTCAACGGTGTCGCACTTTGGCGTTCGGTTTTCCAGGCTTCGGGTTACTCGCTGAACGAAGCGGTCGACGAACACTATCAACTGCTGGGCGAGGCTGCGGAACTTCACGCGGAGACGACGGAGCTGCTTGTTGAGCTGCACCCCGTTGTCGAGCAAGAGGGAGACACGATCCGGTTATCCGTTGATGTCACGCCCCCCGACGGATGGAAGGTCGTTGTTCGATTCCGTGCTTCGCGTTCGGCGGCGGACGATGAGTGCTGGCAACAGACGCTGAAAAACGGGTTTGTGGTGACGTTGGCAAATCGATTCGTTTCGCGGACCGCTTGGTATCTAGTCGGATACCAAAAGGATGAAAAATCGCCTATTTTTCAGTCTTGGCAATCTGTTCGTTTTTAACAAACCGCCCGAAACCTTCCGCTACAACCTCCACGAGAAAGTACCCTCATGCCTGCTGTTCTTGCCATTGCCGCTCATCCAGATGACATTGAGTTTTACATGGCCGGTGCCCTGCTGCAACTCGGACTTCGCGGCTGGGATCTGCACTACGTCAATCTCTGTGATGGGTCTCGCGGATCGACCACGATGGACCGTTTCACATGCGCTAAAACCCGTTTGCAAGAGGCCAAGAACGCATGCGATGTTCTGGGGGCGACGTTTTACGACCCGATCTATCCCGACATGGAAGCGAGCTACACCACGGCGAATCTTCGCAAAGTGGCTGCGATTGTGCGAACGGCAAAACCAAAGATTGTCTTGACCCATTCGCCGGTTGACTACATGGAAGACCACGAAACAGCTTGCCGGTTGGCGGTCAGTGCCGCCTTTGCTCACGGGATGCCAAATTTTGAAAGCGACCCGGAAACAAGCGTCTACATGGATCCGGTGACGGTCTATCATGCTCAACCGGTCGGGCTGCACACGCCGCTTGGCGAATTCGTCGAACCTCATATGTACCTTGATGAAAAGGAGGTGATCGAGCGGAAAGTGGACGCCTTGGCCTGCCATGCGAGCCAACGAGAGTGGCTCGATGAGAGCCAGGGGCTCGACAGCTATCTGCAAACGCTGCGTGATTTGAGTGTTGAGATGGGCCGGCGGAGCGGAAAATTCGCCTATGCGGAAGGGTGGCGGCGGCGTCAGCATTGGGGGTTTTGTGGCCCCGAGGACGATCCATTGCGTGACGCTTTAGCAGATATTCTCGTGGACACGCGAAAAAGTTAGGTCCATTTGGCAAGCAAATCACACCGGTATTGCAGATGCGTAGACGTTTGAATTGCGCATTGAACGCGGATGGGGTTATTTCCTTTGCTTGACCGCGCCGCTATCGTTTTAGAAACTCTCCTCACCACAATTCTGTCCTTCACTTTGGAGCGAACAAAAAAATCATGGCTTACACACTGCCTGCACTCCCCTATGCCTACGACGCCTTGGCACCTCACATTGACGCTCAAACGATGGAAATCCATCACACGAAGCATCATCAAGCCTACATCAGCAAAGTCAACGATGCGATCGCCGGAAGCGCCGTCGAAGGCAAGTCGATCGAGGATTTGATCTCGGACCTGTCCGCGGTACCCGAAGGCAAGCGCGGTGCGGTCCGCAATAACGGTGGCGGACACGCAAATCACTCGCTGTTCTGGACCGTGATGGGAGCGGGCAAAGGAGGGGCTCCATCGGGTGACCTCGCCGCCGCAATCGATAAGGCGTTTGGATCGTTTGATGCGATGAAAGAGCAATTCGCGAATGCCGGTGCAACTCGTTTTGGTAGCGGTTGGGCATGGTTAGTTGTTGAAAATGGCGAGTTGAAGGTTGGCAGCACTGCGAATCAAGATAGCCCGCTGATGGGGAAAGAGATCGCCGGAATTGGCGGAACGCCCATTCTTGGACTTGATGTCTGGGAGCACGCCTATTATTTGAATTACCAAAACCGACGTCCCGATTACATTTCGGCCTTCTGGAATGTCGTCGATTGGGATGCCGTATCCGACCGCTGCAAGGCTGCGATGTAGTTCGAAAACCGGCTCCCCGCCTAAATTGGGCGAGATACAAAGCCGATGCGTTGACGAGTCCACAATCAGGGCACTCGCAGCGGGTCGGTTTTTTTGTTGCCTATTCGCTGCAATCGGACCGGTTCCTCCGAACAATCGCGCTGAAATGCATGTCAAATTGGTAGGATGCCGAAACAGGGCATTTTGCGACGAACCATCATGATCGGCATGGCCGGACTTCGTCGTGCGTACGTTAATATTCCAGGGGGTTCGGACGATTTGTTAGGTGTTGGCAACTCATGCGAATGCAAAGAAATTCGTTCGCTCTGCGTCTGTGCCCACCATCCTTTGACAAATCGACCCAGAGAACGGATTTCTCTCGGTTCAGACAACTTTTGATCCCATCCCACATCAGCACCTCGAGGGCACCATGCTCGTCCTTTCCCGACACCGCGACGAAAGTATCATGATTGGCGACGATGTTGTCGTCACCATTGTGGATATACGAGGTGATAAGGTTCGCTTAGGTATCGAAGCACCGCAATCGATTCCGGTTCATCGCCAGGAAGTCTACGACGCTATTCAACGCGAAAACCGTAAAGCTTCGCAAACAGGCCCCGCCGCGACCAAGGACGTTCGTCCCAACAAGGGGCAGTAGGCGCGGCGGTTTGGGTGGCCAATCCTAAGATGGATCCCTGACAAGATGGATCCCTGACAAAGCGACAGATCGCTCTGAACGGTTCGATCGTTCCAGAGCGGTAGAGAGAAACAGGACGACCCGTTTGGGGCGTCCTCGGCATCCAACTGGATCCAGAATGCCAAACGTCCTATTCCTGTCCCCTCGCAATTGGGGGACGCAAGGAGTATCTGAGGGACGCAAGGACCGAGAAGCCGAGGGCAAATTCGCATCGGATGCATGGATGCAGTACCGATGTACACAACCGACGCAGCGGATCTTCACCCCGCTCTTCTCTGGACACGACGTCCTTCTGCTTTCGAGACGACGCACCGAGTGGACCGTCAAGGTTAAAACTGCCAATTGGGACGTAGTGGGCTTCGCCAGAAGTCCCTAAGAACCTTTGAGTTACGGATTTCTGGCGAAATCCACTACCCCAAAATTGAATGCTGACGGTCCACTAGCACGATGCCACCTTGCTGTGGCGCTCCCTTGCCGCGTTATCGCTGCTGCTTGGTGCTGCAGCAACCGGTTCTTTAATCAGAACGACGCCAACCTGCCAATCCTCCCCCCCGCCGGATGTGGCGAAAACTACACGGAGCAGGCAAGGAATTCCGATTATAAGCTTCCTGACGAATCTGGCGTGCCCAATCCGGAGAAGCAGCATAAATTTCCAGCAGTTCTTGTGACTGCGCATGGATGGTGACCGATGTTACTACAGACGAATAAGCCTACCAATTCACTGAAGCGACCGACGTTCGGCCGCGTCATTCGGGCAGCGTCTGTTTCGCCGGTCCGTCGCGGCCGGATCCAAATTTCAATTAGCGATTCGCCGCACAAAAAAAGGTTTATAGAGCCATGACAAGAATTAACACTAACGTTTCGTCACTTGTTGCACAAAACCGTTTGAACCAAAGCAACAACGATTTGCAAACCGCACTGACACGTTTGAGCACCGGTCTCCGGATCAACAGCGGTAAAGACGACCCTGCAGGTTTGATTGCGAGTGAAGCACTGAGAAGTGAAATCACCGGCATGAACAAAGCGATCAGCAATACAAACCGTGCCAACCAGATCATCACGACTGCCGACAGTGCCCTTGGCCAAGTCAGCTCGCTTCTGAGCGATGTTCGTGGCTTGGTGGTTGAAGCCGCCAATACGGGTGCCTTGAGTGCTGACGAAATCGCGGCGAACCAATTGCAGGTGGACTCGTCGCTCGAAGCGATCAACCGGATTGCTCAAACGACCACGTTCCAAGGCCGAAAACTTCTTGACGGCGGCTTGGACTTTATCACCAAGGGCGGAACGAACGCGGCCAACATCAAGACGATGCAAATTGACCAAGCCAACCTTGGTGCGACCGGCAGCGTTGATGTTCAAATCGATATCCAAGCCGCTGCCACGCAAGCAGCCGTCGACGTCGGTGGTTTTGAAGCGAACGTGACCGGTGTTGCCTCGACAGGTGACATCGCGATCGGAGCGGACGCTGGAGCAACTGCTGCGACGGCCACCTTGACGATTGCTGCGGCTCCACCTGCAACGGCTGCCAGTGGAACTGTCTCGATCGGTGCAGATACCTTGACATTCGACGCGGACGCGGCTGGTCTCGCCGGTAATATCGACGTGGTCTTTACCGATGCGGGCGGTGGAGGTACCACAGCCGCCAGCATAAATGGATCGGGGCAGTTGGAAATCGCCTACGATGTCACTGCGGGCGAATCTACGGCAAACATCCAATCCGTCGTGAACACTGCTGCTCTTGGCTTCACGGTCTCTGGAGCAGGTGCAGCTTCGACGACCGGTGGTGTCGCAGCAACCGGGACCACGCTATCCGGTGGTGCAGACATTGGCACGGCGACGACCATCGACATCACCGCTGCGGACGGTGCCGCTGGAAACGTGGCAGTAACCTTCCTTGACGCTGGTGCAAGTGGTGCGACGACTGCTGCCATCAACGCCACGACCGGCGCGATCGAAGTCTCCTATGACTTCGCGGCTGCGACGGCTGCTTCCGCGATCCAGACTGCAATTGATGGATTGACCGATTTTTCAGCAACGCTGACCGGAACCGGCTCAACGACCGGCGGCACGCCTGCAACCGATGGCGCCTTGACGGGTGGTGCAGACACGACGACTGCGGCAACCATTTCGGTCACTGCGGATGACACCGGTGTCGCTGGCGATGTCGCTGTTACGTTTGTCGATGGCGGAGCCTCTTCGGCAACGAGTGCTGCAATCAATTCAACGACCGGCGCGATCGAAGTCACCTACGATTTTGCCGCTGCAACTGCCGCAGCGGACATTCAAACTGCGATTGATGGCCTTGACGGCTTCTCGGCCACGCTCACCGGATCAGGAAATACGATTGCGGGAACGGGAGCAACCGACGGCGCATTGGCCGGCGGTGTGGATACCAGCGGCGGCGTGAAGGAAGATGCTGTCTTTGAGTTGGCCGGTACCAATGGATCGGAAGTCTTCAACGTTTCCAAGGGAACTTCGCTTGACCAATTGGTCGCGCAAATCAACTTGGTATCGGATGCAACGGGCATCACCGCTGCCGCAGACGGGGAAGACCTGCAACTTCGCAGCTCTGCATACGGTAGTGACAGTCTGGTTGACCTTCGTGTCATCTCAGAGGGGACTGGCGGCAACTTTGGTGCGGGTGCCCGCGAAGTTGGAACCGACGTCAAAGCAACCATTAATGGTCGCGAAGCGAACAGCACGGGGAACCAAATTTCGCTCAACACCGCGACTTTGGACCTTTCGCTCGAATTGGCTGCCGATCAAACGGATTCGTCAAGCTTCACGATCACCGGTGGTGGGGCCCTGTTCCAACTCGGTGCCGACGTGGTCAGTAACCAACAAGCTCGGATCGGTATTGGATCCGTAAGTGCGGCTCGATTAGGTGGATCGGCTGGTAAGTTGTTCCAACTCGGCAGCGGTGGTTCCGCTTCACTTTCAACCGACCCGAACCAAGCCGCCGAAATCGTAACCGAAGCGATCAACCAAGTAACGAGCCTTCGCGGTCGACTGGGTGCATTCCAAGCAACGACGCTGGAAAGCAACATGGTCAGCTTGAAGGACACGGTTGCCAACCTTCAGGAAGCGGAAAGTTCGATCCGTGACGCGGACTTCGCGCAAGAATCGGCAGCACTCACTCGGGCTCAAATTCTGGTTCAATCGGGTACGAATGTATTGTCGATGGCCAATCAGAATCCACAAAACGTCCTCTCCTTGCTTCGATAATCTCGGCAGCAATTGACAGGACGATCATTTGATAGCACTCGGCCGGCCCGGATTTATCTTGGCCGGCCGTTTGCGTAGATTCGTTTTTGTGAACCTAACCGGACCAGATTGACGATTAAAACGAATAGGGCTGAACTCCACCACGCCACCTCCCAATACTTGAATCTGAAAACAACCTCATGGGCCGACTACAATCATCGATTGGCTTGGTCACCGGCACAGACATCCAAGGCACGGTCGACCAACTCATTGCGATCAGCTCGCAACCGCGAGACCGTTTGGTCGCGCGCACCAACACCATGGTCGCCAAGCAACAGGCGCTGGCGGAATTGACCGCATCCGTGATCGGAGTCCAACTTGCCGGATCCCGACTGGGTAGCTCCGCGATTTTTCAAGCGAAGCAGGCAGACTCTTCGAATACAGATGCGATCTCTGCGACTGCCGGCAACGTCGCGGAGGTTGCCACGCACACGGTGCGGACGCTGCAAAACGCAGCAACCCATGACGTCCGCTCCCTCAAGCGGTTCGAGGATGCCAATACCGCATTGGAGCTTTCCGGCACCCTGTCGATCAAACCGAACGGCGGATTCCTCGATGATTCTGTGGCACTTGCCGACTTGAACCACGGCCGTGGCGTGGAGAAAGGCACCGTCCGAATCACCGATCGGTCGGGAAACTCGTCTGAAATCCGATTCGACAACGCCCGCACGATTGACGATGTGCTGGCGGCGATTAACGACGCGGAGATCGATGTACGGGCAACCACCGAAAATGGCGCAATCAAGCTGATCGATTTGACGGGCAGCACGGTAAGCCATTTGAAGGTTGAGCAGCTCGGAAGTGAGGAAACGGCGGCCGACCTCGGCTTGTGGGGGATCGATTCTGCCTCCGATTCCGTGACCGGCATTGAATTGGATCTCCCCGACGGAGTCTCGTCGCTGCGAGGAGCCTCGCTGTCCCAACTGAACGGCGGCGCCGGGCTCGATCCGCTCACGTCGCTCCAGATCACCCTATCGGATGGAACTTCAGCCAACATTGATCTGTCAGCGGCAACAACCACCAGCGAGATCATCGAGACGATTGATGCTTCGGGATTGAAGTTGATCGCCAAGCTCAACGATTCGCGAACCGGTTTTCAAGTTCGCGATGTCTCGGGTGGCACAGGCGATTTCACGATCTCGTCGAGCGACGACACCGCCGCCCAACTGGGGCTCGATACGATAACGTCGAACGATATCATCGTCGGTAAGAGTCTGAATCGCCCCACCGTTGATCGTGAGACCTTGATCGCGGACCTCAACGGAGGCAGCGGAATCAGCCGCGGTAGCTTTACGATTACCGACAGCGCCGGTGCAACGGCCGCGGTGAATATGACCTTTGATGAAATCGAATCGATCGGTGAGCTGATTGACCGCATTAACGAACTTGACGTCGACGTGACCGCATCGATCAATGATACCGGTGACGGTATCGCAATCGTCGACAATGCGGGTGGCGACGCTACAATGCAGATCAAAGACGCGTCCTCTTCCATGCTCGCCAAGGAATTGGGCATCGCCGGAGCGGCAACACAACAAACGGTCGGTGGCGTGACCGTATCTGCGTTGGTGGGTACCGAAGCCGATTCGATTGAGGTCAGCGCTGAGGATACGCTTACGACCTTGGTTGCCAAGATCAACGAAAACGGTCGCTACGGCAATGCATCGGTCCAGTCCAACGACGACGGCACCTACTCGCTGCGTCTTCGCGGCAATAAAGCGGGCGAAGCAGGAAAAATATCGATCGAAACCGAGGGATTCAATCTGGATTTGCGGACCGACAGTCGTGGCCAAGACGCATTGATCGCCGTTTCGACCGATGGACGCCCCGAGAACTTCATGACCAGTGCCGATGGGGTATTCGATCTCGAGAACTCAAGCCAAACGACTCAATCGATTAGTAACTACACGCTGCTTTCCGAACTGAATTCCGGCCGCGGAATCAACTTGGGAAGCTTCACCGTCCAAGATAGCGACGGCATCACCAGCGCGGTGAACCTGCGAACAGAGAACATCACTTCCGTCGGCGAACTGCTTGACGCCATCAACCAATTGGGGATCGGTGTTTCGGCGTCGATCAACGACGCCGGTGACGGTATCTCGGTCATCGATACCGCAGGCGGCTCGGGAACGCTTGAGATTGTCGATGCTGGGAATGGAAAATCGGCGGCTGAATTGGGAATCGCTGGGGAGGCGACTAGCCAAACCATCGGTGGAGAAGAGGTTTCCGCGTTAATCGGACACAGTGAACTTCAGAGCAGCGTTTCCGATGGCGGTTTGGTGTTGACCGTCAAGGAGTTGTCAGACGAACCAATCACCATCAAGGTCGCGCAGAATCCGGAAACGGCAACGAAGGCGGTCAAGACGTTTGTCGATCAGTACAACAAGTTGGTGGATAAACTTGAATCGCTAACCTTTTACAATGCCGAAACCGAAGAGGTTGGCTTGCTGTTTGGATCGAGTGAAGCATTACGCATTCAGAGTGGTTTTGGAAAACTGTTCTCGGGTGCCATCACTCAAGCCGGGCAACTCCGTTCGCTCGGACAGGTCGGATTGAGCCTCAGCGATCAAGGAAAGCTTGAAACGGATGCGGAAAAGCTGACAGCAGCACTCGAGAATGATCCTTCGGCGGTCGATGCATTTTTCTCAACCTCAGAAACCGGATTCGCCGGGCGAGTTGACGAATTGACCGAACGCATTGCTGGGATCGGAAACAGTCTACTATTGAATCGCAGTTCG
This sequence comes from Novipirellula artificiosorum, assembly GCF_007860135.1. Lineage (NCBI taxonomy): Bacteria > Pseudomonadati > Planctomycetota > Planctomycetia > Pirellulales > Pirellulaceae > Novipirellula > Novipirellula artificiosorum. The sequence goes on along the minus strand of NZ_SJPV01000002.1, from coordinate 45,276 downwards.
ACATTGGCCGAGCAGGTTAACCGAAACAACGAACGCGTTGATACGATGAACTTGCGACTTGAAACCGAGCGAGAACGATTGTTAACGCAGTTCTACAAAACGGAAGAAGCAATCGCTAAAATTCAGGCGAATCAATCGATCGTTTCACAGATTCAGCCGATTTCGATTTACAGCGACAGCGAGTAATGGGGGCCGATTCCCGAAAGGCTTCTGTTTTCCTCATGACCCCACGACGACCGAACGCATGGAGGCACCCCGTCGATGACCTTTACAACTTCGCAACCCGCATCAAACTTTCAGCCCAGTACCTACCAAGGCCCTCGACGTCGAAAATCGGACGAGTACCTTGACTCAGCGATCCGATATGCCTCGCCAGCGAGACTACGACTGATGCTGATCGAGCGTTCAATCGACGTGGCCCGGCTCTTGGCTGAAAATTGGCGAACGAAGCCGGAAACGAAGGGCCCCAATGAGAACTCACTCCGCTTGCTTGATTTGATCAACGAATTATTGTCCGGCGTCACATCGAAAGAAGGCGTTTGCGAAAAGATTGCCGACTTGTACGTTTTCTTGTCGAAACATCTGATCGCAGCGGAACGATCAAGCGACGCCGACGCGATTGATGAAATTCGAACGATTTTGGAAATCGAAGCCGAAACATGGCGATTGGTGGTAGCCAATGAAGGAGCGGCGGCCTGCGCCGAACCACCCACAACCGGATTGAACCTCGAGGGTTAATCGGCTTTCGACCTTGCTTCACCGCATGCCCCATCATCCGCCGGTTGGCATACAAGAACGGACGATTCCGAGGACTTCCTGCAGCACCTCGTCGGGGGTCATGCCATCGGTGTTCAGGACAACGGCGTCTTCGGCAGCCCGCAATCGCCCAACGGGGCGCATCCGATCTTCAAGGTCTCTTTTATTTTGTGCGGCGAGCACCTGCTGTTCGCTCATGTGGCGACCAGACGCAACCAATTGTTGCAATCGTCGTCGTGCCCGTTCCTCGGGGGATGCGGTCAGAAAAATTTTGCACTCCGCTTCTGGGAAAACTTCGGCTCCCTGGTCACGACCTTCCGTGACAATGTCTCGATCCTCGGCAATCCGACGTTGCTGTGCCGAGAGTTGTTGGCGGATCCGTGGTTCGTCTGCTAAAAAGCGAATGGCATCGGTGACGGTAGGAGTTCGAATTGCGGTCGAAACATCTTCGTCTCCTAAAAACACGCATTGGCCATCCCAGCGGATTTCGACCCGTTCCGTCAGTTCGACGAGCGCATCGATCTCGGAAAAATCAATTTGAGCCCGAATCACCGCCAACGTCGCTGCTCGGTACAGAGCGCCGGTATCGAGGAACTCGAAACCAAGTTGCTTGGCTACTTGCCGAGCGATGCTACTTTTGCCAGCACCCGCTGGTCCATCAATCGCCACGATCACAAGTTGTATTCTCCGAAAGTGTTCTGGTCGCGTGTTCATCCAGCTGGGTAAATTGCTTCACGAGCGTCTATCGATGGGTTCGCCGACTGTCTTGCTTCGACATCCAGGTATCCATGCGTTGATCCAGTTGACGCAGCGCATCGGCGATCTGCTGAGACTCCGTCGATTCACCGCGTGAGGGACCCTCAGCCCCAAAACGTAGGCGATAAAACGCATCCGTCAATACTGCAAGCGGCGACTCGATCCTTTGCGAGGGGTCCAAGGTATCTCGATCAACAAGACCAACGGCCAACCGCGCAAACTCATTCGGCGTTTGCCAACGTTCCCGTTCGATTCCGGCATTGGCAAGGCACTTCAACGCCTTGGCATAAAACACAATCCTCGGTGATTCGACAACCGACTCCGAGGACTTCTTCTTGTGTCGCTGTACCAAAAGGGACGGCAATCGCAACAGACCGAAAATGCCGATTGCCGCCAAAACGCCCAAGCATGCAGCCGACCAAGAAAAACCGCCACCACCCGCCAGCGTTCCTCCACCAAGTTGGCCCGATCGGATCCGAGCGATGGTACGTTCGAGCCATGACGCCACTCGATTCCGCGAAGTCGAGATCGCTGCCATCTCGCTATTTGACGCGGAATCGCGATTCGCTTTGTTTGCACTGACCTCCACCACATATCCCTTCCACAGCGTCTTTGCATAATCAAACACATTCTCGACGCGTTGGGCCGAGATCGACTCGACGTTCGATCCGGGCGTCGGATCAAGACGGAGCCAGTATTCTGGCATCTCCGGTTGTCCGTAAATCGGCCCAGGCAGTTCGGAATGGGGAATCAACGCTTCCACCCAAGCGTGAGCATGCGATTGACGCGCAACGTAGTAGTTTCCCAATTCGTTGTAGTCCTCGGTATGGTAGCCGACGACCAATCGGGCAGGAATGCGTTGGCTTCGTAACATCATCGCTAATGCGGACGCGAAGTACTGGCAATGTCCTCGTCGGTCGAACCCAACGAACTGCTCAATCGGATCGACTCCACGTTGCGGAGTGGCATTCAGGTTCAGCGTGTATTCAAAACCGCCTGTTACGCTAAGAAACACTTCAAACCGTTTGGCAATCTCCGTGCGCGTCCGCTGCCTTTCGGGAATGCCACTGACAATCCGGTCTGCCATCGACTTTACGATCGGCATCAATGTCGGGTTAAAATCCAACAAATCCCTTTGATACTCTCCGGGGGATGCAGCATTGAGTATGTATTCCGTCTCTCCGACCGTGTATCTTGCGATCATGTCCGTTTGAATACCACCTCGAAATGCGTGAGTCCCAAATTTATAAGAATATTCGGGGAACTCAAATTCGTCGCCCTCCTCGCGACGCAATGTCCAACGATCGATCTCATGGACAACGTCCAGCCCACGTTCAACTTGATGGTACGGTGCAACGGCAAAAAGCGCAGAGCTCTTTATTGATTCACAATCAATTTGGACCTGAACCGCGTCAAAAAAGTTGTGGTCACTGCTGCGGATCGGATTGAATTCGCTTGGCAATCCCATAATTCGCGTGATCGCATGGCCCCCCAGAGCCTTCCACGCAGAGCTAGGACGAACGCCCAAGGTCGAGTGGTATTTTTCCAAAACTCGACCGCGCAAATACAGCCCCTTGCCCGCAACGGTATAGGGTTGGCCGGTGATCTGATTTGTCAACCAAATGTGCATCGCAACGTCATTGCTCTGCAACATCTGACCGAACTGCTGTAACCGTACTTCGTCACTAAACCCAACCAATGCCGTCCCGCGGCCCTGGGACCGTGACGCCGTGGTCGTGCGCGGGATCGCATAGAAAAAGGTGGCGGCAATCAAGATCACAGCTGGAACCAGCATCACCATCAGCGACCGATACAAACCCTTCGACGGTGTCAAGCCTTGGTCCTTGCGTTCCACCGAACGGCAAAACAATGATCCAACCTGTTCACGCGTCGCATCGCGTGCCAGAAGTGTCAAGCCAAACGCAAGAAGCAAACCGATAGGAATCAGCAGGATGCCAAAGGTGATGGCGTGATTGAACACCGCCGCAACGATCAATTCCAGCAAGCAAAAAATGCAGAGCTGCTCGCAAACCCTTCGTGTTTTTGCCTGTAGCATCAGAATCGCTTGCACAAGAACCAACAACCTCGACACCGCGATCAAATGACGGTTTCCCGTCTGCTCTTGTTCGAGCCAAATCATCGGGCTCGCAGATAAGTCAATGTGCACCAACCCACTTACACAGAAGATCGCGGAGACGATCATGGCTGCGTACGCTAGCATCGGAGGAAGCGAAAAGAACCCCATCCAATCGACAAACAGATAGCCAAACAGCGAAAAGAAGATAGCGATCAACGCAAATGAATGTGTTTCTGCGTCACTTGCCAGCACCAACCCACCGAGCAAGGAAACCAACGCAAAGATCATTCGAAGCTGACCACCCACCAGTGGCTCGGCGACCGGAGCGGTCATCGCGATCGGATCTTTTGCGCCGTCAAGCACCATCGAACGAGGCATCCGCTCGATCAGCTTGAGTCGCAACGATTCGATTTTTGTATCAAGAGACATGGAAACAGGGGCTGCTTTGGGGATCCGAGACGTTGACCCAACGAAGCGCACCGCGACGGAGCCAAGTACCGAGTTGGGCGCCCGTCTGCTCGGGCAATTCCGACATCGCATCCTCGATGGAACGCGGGCTGATGACGACCATATCACGAAAACGGCCTGCCGTGCTGCGAGCCTTGAGCATCGCGTCTGCAAACAACGGATTCTTCGTCGCTTCGGCGCGGGCCAGCATCGCCAACAACCGTCGTTGGCTCTCGATCGACCCGCTCGCTGGCGCCGCAACCGGATCGCGTCCAGCAATCGCAAGAACGATCCGGTTCGACCCCACCGCTGCCAATTGAACAACAATCGTGGCGGCGACGCTGATCGCGTCTTCAACGTGTCCATCATCCGCGTGCGGTGTCGGCAGATAGGCATCGACCAACAGGCACAGATCATAACGACGTGGTTGATCGTATTGGCACACCACCGGTTCATCCATGCGAGCGGTGGTTCGCCAATGGATCCACCGCAATTTGTCACCGATACGATACTCACGCAGTCCCATGAAGTCGCCTTCGGAACGCCCGCTTCGCTGGATCGGGTTGGACATTCCGCCGTGACGGCTTGATAGCAAACGCTGCCACCCCCGCTTCAATTCGAACAACCTCGGGTAAACCAATTGTGTCGGTTGTCGCTTGTCCTCAATGCGAGCCGCCAATAGGTCGAGCGGGAACGAGGTCGACAGAACGGAGGGGCCAAAGGTCAACTGCCCACGCTCCGTGGCCACCATTTCCAACGGCACGGTGAGCGTCGCACCACGGCGAATTTTGGACAGCGATGTTCGCATAGGCTGGATTACACCGCTGCGGGCCACCGAGACTCGGTCTTCAATGCCTAACAACCAAATGGTCAACCATCGATTGTGGTTCGCAACCTGGTAATGAATCCGAAGTGATTGACCGGCAAAAACCTCGTCGGGCAATTGTCGTTCGAGTGACATCGATTCGCAGGCACTTCGAGCCCAGCGCCACTGCATCAATAATGCTCCGATGATCAAACCGGCAACGACAAGCAGCAAGTTGAAACCGCGCAGCGCTCCCCCGAGCATTGCGAAACACCCGACAAAGACAAAATGGGCTCCCAGCCGAGTCAGCCGAATCTTTCGTCGAAGATCAGACAACCCGCGTGATGAGTGGCCTATCGAATCGGTACTCGTTGCAGCGGCTTTCACGTTGGCACGGGGACCTTTTCCAAAATTGCGGCAATCTGATTCTCGACCATCTCTCGACTGGGTCCCTGAAACACGCTGTCATGAACCACACGATGTGCCAAGGTTGCAACGGCCAACGCTTTGATATCATCGGGGATCACGAATTCGCGTGCGTCGGTAATCGCCCTGGCTTGGCACCCTCGGTAAAAACTGAGTGCACCTCGCGTGCTGACGCCAAATTGGAAGCCATCGTGATTTCGGGTTGCATCGACGATGTCCAACAGATAGCCGACGAGACTCTCTTCGAAGGCGGCATTCCGGACCGTTCGCTGAGCCTGCAAGACTGCTTCGGTCGTTGCAACAGACTGCAACTGGTCAACCGGCTCGCCGCTACGGTGTGTCTGCAACACTTGCAGTTCCCAATTCCGCTGTGGATAACCCAACGAAGTACGAAGCAGGAAGCGGTCAAGTTGGCTTTCGGGAAGTGCGTAGGTTCCTTCGAATTCAAATGGATTCTGGGTGGCGACAACAATAAAGGGTTGGGGCAATGCGTGAGTGACACCGTCGACCGAAACACTCCCCTCGCTCATCGCTTCAAGCAATGCAGATTGAGTTCGCGGTGGGGCGCGATTGATCTCGTCGGCCAAGACCACGTTGGCAAAGATCGGCCCGGGGCTGAACTCAAATTCGCGACGATCACTCCGGTAGATCATACTGCCCGTGATATCGCTGGGCAGCAAATCGGGCGTGAATTGCAAACGCGAAAACTTGCCATCGATGGAGTGGGCAAGCGCTTTTGCTGCCAAAGTCTTGCCCACGCCGGGGACATCTTCAAGCAAAATATGCTCACCCGCCAAAAGTGCGACGATCAACATTTGCACGACATCAGGCTTCCCAAAAACGACCTGCTCAATGTTTTCGCGAAGTTGACGCGAGGTTTCAAATGCTTCTCGCGTCATATCCGAATCACTTTCCCTATGCTTCGATTGCAAAAAATACGTGGTGCTGCATGACAACCTACGGTCGACGCAGACGGAACCGGCCCATTCAAGACTCGAAGTAGTTTAGCGAGCTCAAGCGAGGAATTCTATCGGTGGTCTTGGCGAGAAAGCCTGCTTTTCGTTCTCCTTCGCCGACGTTCGCCGCTCAGCCACTCGCATTCCGAATGCCTTTCGACGACAATCATGTGATAATGAATCCGCACGAATTGATGGTCGTTATCCATGAAGAAATCTCCTCCACCGCCGTCGCCGAAACGGCGTCGTCCCAGGTTAGCACGGTCCGTCCCGTTTCAACGACTCGAGCCGCGCCACATGCTCGCGGGCGATCGGTTGTTCGAAGACGCCCTTCCGTTTGGTGCGACAGAATTGATTTCACGACCTGCTGAAGCTGAGATGCTGCCCCCATTTGTCGTGACCACCACCAACGATGAATTGGATAATCATCCATTGGACGATGGTGGGATCGATCTTAGCCTTCGCGAAGCCATCGAATTGGCGAACCTGAACCCAGGAATCGATACCATTCAATTCGATCCCGATCTATTTGGCGAAGGCAGCCTCGAGACGCAAACCATCGATCTGATTCTTGGCGAATTGTCGATCCGCGACGATCTGAAAATCGAGGGACCCGGTGCAAGGCGGTTGACGATCGATGCGCATGGTTTAGCACGCATTTTCGAGATCAACGATTTCGTTGTGGGCACGCAGTTGGAGGTCGAGATCAATGACATGACGCTGACGCGAGGATTGGCTGGCGGCATTGGTACCAATGCCAACGGCGGCGCGATCTTCTCGCTTGAAAACGTGACCATCCGGCGCAGCCGTGTGACAGGAAATGTCGCTGCATCCCTTGGTGGCGGAATCTATAGTAGCACACTCGGCTCGATCACCATCGAAAACTGCACGATTGATAACAACCTTGCAAGTACCGGCGGGGGGATGGTGGTCGGTGGCGTCGCGACGATTCACCAGAGCACCATTTCATCCAACCATGCTGCAGCTGGTGCCGGCGGAATCCTTCACTTCACGGGTACCGGGACGATCTCCAATAGCACCATCACAGGAAATACGGCCGTTACCGATGGAGGCGGTATCGTGAGTGCCGAGGCGACCACGGAATTAGTCAGCGCGATTGTCGCTGGAAATTCCGCCGGAAACGACAATGACCTGCACTCTCTCCGTGGCACGTTTGATGGCCGGCACAATCTAATCGGTGACCCCGATTCCGCGGGCGGCTTGGTGCATGGAACGAGAAACAATCTCGTTGGGGAAGCTTCGAATGGAACTCGTGTTCCAATTGACATCGCAACGGTGCTCGCACCCCTTTCCTATCAGGGGGGAGACGCACCGACGCATCGACTTGTTGTCGGTTCGGCCGCGGTGGACGCAGGTACGCTCGTTGACACCGCCGGCGCCGCAACCGATCAACGGGGCAGCGGGTATTTTCGTGACGATGGGAACGGAGTCGATATCGGCGCGTACGAGCGTCAAACCGCAAACGATTTGGTCGCAGTGGTCACCACCAGCAGCGATGAGTTCGATGCAACTCCGTTCAGCAGCAACAATTTAGAACTGAGTCTGCGCGAAGCGGTCGTTGGCGCCAACGCAGTGGCAGGCCAATTTGTCATTCGATTTGCAAACAGCGTGACCGATCCAATGCGACTCGACCGAGGAGAGATTGTCATTTCGGATGAGCTTATCATCGAAGGCAACGGAACCGAGCAGACCATCGTCGATGGAAACGGCCTTTCACGAGTCTTTAATCTACCCGATACGAACCCATTTTTTAAATTGGCGAACTTGTCGATAGAAGGAGGCAACGCTGATAACGGAGCAGCCATTTTCGCTGTGGATGCCCATCTCGAGCTTTCCGACGTGATTCTTCATGACAATCAGGCCAGCAATCGTGGAGGAGCCATTTTTCAGCAACTCGGCTCGTTGACGATGAGCGGAACTCGGATCGAAGGCAACGTGGCGGGCGTTTCTGGAGCAGGCGTGAGTTGTGGGGATGTTGATGTCACGCTCGTGCAGAGCACCGTTTCAAACAACACCAGTGGGATTCGAGGTGGATTTCAAGTCACCACCAGCCCCGGTCTTGTTCAGTTTTTTGCGGCGACGACGGACGGGACCTCGACAGTGGATGGGTTCATGGTCGATGCAGGTACCCTGCTGGTTCTGGGGACTCAGGCCGATGAGACGTTCGACTTGGGGGGTCCAGCCGAGCTGTTTCGTGACTCCGCTGGAGTCACCTTCGATGGCGACGGCGGCGCAAACACGCTTCGGTTCCGTGACGCGGCGACGCCCACCGATGTCACGGGAGCCGTCTTTGCGGCGAGCCGGTTCGGGACCATTTTGCTGGCAGCCGGCGGATCGCAGACGCTGGTGATTGATTCCAATGCGATCGACCAACTCTCACCGATCAACCGGGTCGTACAAGTGGGTGGCAGTATCAATGCTTCGATGGAATTCACCGATCCGGCCGATTGGCAAATGGGTCCACCACAAATCCGCAACGGAGTTTTTCTTCGTACTGTCGTCAGTCAAGTCGATTCGACCAGCCGGACGATTGAAGCGGGATTACCAAATCCCTGGCAGAATTTGGTTCGCAAACATGATGTGAACAACGATCGCCAAGTGACCGCCAACGATGCGTTACAAGTGATCAACGAGCTTAAGGCACGAGACTATTCCGTGGCCAATGGCCTATTGACCCCTCCTATCAACGTCACTCCATGGCCAAATCAGTACTTCGACGTCAGTGGTGACAATCACGTTAGCGCCTTGGATGCCTTGATGGTGATTAATCTGTTGGCCGAGCCGAGTCTTGCCGGCGGGGGCGAGTCAGAACCGATCGCAGCCGCATTGTGGCTTGAGGACGCTTGGGCCAAGAATCGGTATCGGTAGCTAGAAGCCGCGACGCAGGGTGCAGGCTGAGCGATTTTTGTCTTAAGCTGGACAGCGCCACTTTGTGAGCGGCAAGGCGCTAACCGCCGGTTAGGACCATGAAATACAGGCGGCTGGCCTGGATTATTCGCGGCGCAAGTTTGTGTACCGCCTTTAGAGAAGAGCCAACTTCGGGAGTGCCCGGTAGCCCGGGGTCGCTGCGAAGCGGCGCATGCGCGGGTCCACGTAACAACCAACAGGCCCGACCCTGGAAGGGTCGAAGATCACGGATCGCTGCGACCCTGTCAGGGTCGGAAGGGGGAATCTTCCTCGTTGACCGTTGGTATCGCTTCGCTCAACCAACGGCTACCATCTTTGACCACTCCGTGGTCGTTATCCTTGGCTAACCCATTTGTTAAGTTAGACGCTCTTTTGAGGCGGCATCGGATGAGCAATGCCGGCTAACGCTGGTATACCAACGTGCGCAGACTGTTTCTCGACTCATTGCCGCGAACCAAACGAGAGAATGTGCTCACGATGCGTTTTCATGAATCAACCACGTTCGTGCCTTGCCGCTCATTCCGAGATTGATTCGGAAAACTACAGTAAATCGCCCACGAAGTGACGCTAGCCAGTAAGCGCAGTTTGTTTTTCTTGATGTGGCTACGTTTGGAACCTACGATATCGACTCGTCTTACTTCATTTCAATTCGGTCGATGGCTCGCTGGTAAGAATCCCGATACCGGTTGCTGTCCGATTCGTCTCTCAGCTTCTTCAATAGCGGCAACGCCTCCACCGCGTCGGGACCGACTTTGCCGAGTAAGAACACAGCGTAGTATCGCTCGTTGCGATCGTCGCTTTGAAGCCCCTTGATTAAGGCGGGTACGGCATCGGCGTTGGCCGCATCAATTGAACGGAGTGCACCGCGCGCGACATCGGAATCGGCTTCGTTTCCGAGCATGTTGTAGAGCGCAGGAACCGCTCCCACCGCACGACTTCCCATTTCACCGAGCATTTGGGCGGCTTGTCGACGAACCGCATGATCGTCATCCTGCAAGACAACAATCAACCGCTCGGTGGTCTGCGATGCACCGGGAAGGATGCGGACCAAACAGGTGATGGCTGCGGAGCGCACTTCTGGTCGAGCATGGTCGATCAATTCGATCACCCCGTCACCACTGGGCGCCCCAAGAGGCCCCATCGCGGCGAGTGAATTCAACGCAGCGAGCGAAACGGCATGATCCTCATCCTTCAATTGACTCGATAGTGCCGCTGCGATTTCGTCCGACCGGACCCCAATCCGACCAACGGCATCGATCGCTGCTACACGCACCGTCACGTCGCTGTCTTGCATCCGCTCCACAAGTCGTGGTACGCCCGCACGCCCCGTTTGACCAAGACCCCCGAGGGTCGCCGCTGCATTTCGACGAACTTCGGCGTCCGAATCGCCTAATGCGGAGGTGATCTCGTCGACTGCGTCAGCGGCGACTTCTCCGAGAGACGCCAGTGCCCGGAGTGCACCGATGCGGACGCGTGGTGCCTCGTCCTCGATCGCCTTGGTCAGCAGGATGAGGACAGCGTCTTTGTCTGGATCATGTAAAGCGACCGTATATATAGCTTCTGCACGCACTTGGCTGCTGGGATCGCCGCAGAGGGATCGCAGCGACTTCAACACGTTGACGGGGATGGCTTGAGCACTCCCCACTGCTGCCGCGGAAACGGCTCGCAGTTCATCAGAGGAATCACGAAAACCCGCCGCCAGGGCATCGATCGCTGTCGCGGGGAGTTGGTCCATCTTCGCCAACCCTCTCGCAGCACTGATTCGCAAGCGAATCGAGTCACTCGCAAGCGCATCGACCAGCGGTTCGATGGCCGCCGGACCGATGCGGGCAAGTACCGCAGAAGTTCGATCCGATGCAAGCTGCGGGTCGGCCACTGCACTCAACAGAGCGGGAACGGCAGCAGGCCCAATCCGACTGATGGCGTCGCTGATCTCTTCGTTCTCTGCTGATTGTCGATTCAAAGCGAGGATCAGCTCCGGGCACGCTGGCGCTGCCCGAGGTCCCAATGCACCGAGGGCAAACGCCGCGGCATTACGAACGACTTCATCATCCGAATGAAGTCGGTCAACGAGATCGTCGATCGCTTGAACCGAATCGTCACCCAATTTTCTCAGCCCAAGCACAGCGGCGTTACGTACTTCGAGTTCCGCATCCATCACGCCGTCAACGATCCAATCGATCCGCTCTTGGAGTGGCAAATCCGCTTTCACCAACGCAAGAACCATCGCCGCGCGAACCTCAGCCGATTTATCGTTGGCGTACGAACCGAGTCGATCACGCACGTCGGGGGGAAGTGGATCAATCGAGATCAACCCCCGCGCGACGATGGCGCGAACGACGGGATCGGGATGCTGCAAAGCCGTTGCCAATTCCTCCGCAGCCCCTAGACGCACCAAAGAATGTGCCGCCTTGTGTCGCACGGTGTCCGCATCATCATCAAGGCCACGCTGAACGAACGGAACAACTTGGCCGCGCTGCTCGGGCAACCAACCCAACGCATCGTAAGCGGTAGCTCGTTGAGAAACGGACGCTGCATGAGTTGCGTCGGCAAGCTTGGGGATCGCAACGGAACCCATTTTGGCCACCGCCCACGCCGCGCGATAGCGGCGCTGGTCATCTCGGCTGCTGAAATTGGCAATCAATGCATCGATGGCCGGAGCTGCATCGGGGCCGATTCTTGCCAACGCCATCACCGACTGCATCCAAACCTGATCATCGCGATCCGTCGTGCGTTCGATGAGGGCATCGAGAGCGGGAAGCGCGTCGTGGCCAAGTTTCGCAAGCTCGTACGCAGCATCGCGCCGTTGGTCCAGTTCCACACTACGCAGCTGTGCGATCCATTGCACCATTGCGGGATCGTCTGCCCACGAACGCCCTGTACCTGAACACCAAAACGCGACCAAGCAGGCGGCGATCATGACCATCGATTCACGTGTTCTGACACTCGTCATCCCTGTTCCCCAACAAGAGACTTGGAAATCGTGACTCCCCATCAAGGTTTTAGATTTGCAGCCCCGACAACGCCCCCGTACTGTCACCGAAAAAATCAACTGGCGTTCCAAAACGGTCCAACATGGCCATGAACAAGTTGCACATCGGCGTTTCGGGAGCCACTTGAACGTGCCGACCTGCATCAATCGTTCCACCGCCACCACCGGCAAGCAAAACGGGCAGGTTCTCGTTGTTATGGCGATTCCCGTCACTGATCGCACTACCATAGCAGATCATCGAATGGTCCAATAAGTTACCGTCGGCTTCGGGTATGGACTTCAACTTTTCGATCAAATACGCGAACTGATTGACGTGAAAACGGTTGATCTCGCGGATTTTTGCGTGCTTCGCAGCATCACCGCCGTGGTGGGATAAATTGTGATGCCCCTCGGGAACGTCGATGTGTCGATAGCTTCGATTGCTGCCCGCGTTTGCGAGCATGAAGGTTGAAATCCTGGTGCGATCGGTTTGAAAAGCCAAAACGATCATGTCACACAACAATCGAATATGCTCCGCGTAATCATTGGGCGTTCCCCTTGGAATGGGATAATCGAAATCAACGGAAACTTTAGGCTCGTCATCGGTCCGTTCAATCCGCCGTTCGACTTCGCGAACTCCGTTCAAAAACTCATCCAATTTCTGCTGATCGTTACGACCGAGTTGATTCTGCAATCGCTTTGCATCATCGGCGACGAAATCAAGAACGCTCTTCTTTAAGGCATGGCGCCGTAACGCGTCTTTGTCTTGATCAAGCGGTGTCCCGTCTCCGAACAATCGCTGAAAAACAAACTTTGGGTTCGTTTCCTTCCCAACCGGCGTGGATTCCGCGGACCATGAAACGTTCGACGAGTAGGCGCAGCTATAGCCGCTGTCGCATCCCCCGGCCCCGCGTCCCGGCTCACAACCTAATTCCAACGAAGCAAATCGAGTGGCCCCACGAGTCGCTTGAGCCGCAACCTGGTCGACCGAAACGCCTGACCGGATATCGGAACCATCGGTCTTCCGCGGCTGAGCTCCGGTTAAGAAGACCGACGCACTTCTCGCATGATCGCCGGGACCATCACCGTTGCTGCGTCCCTTATCGTGCGTCAAGCCACTCAACACCGTCACGTCGTCGCGAAGACGTGAAAGGGGAGACAGGATGTGTGGTAAATCGTAACCATACCCCAGACGTTTCGGAGTCCAATCCGGAAGATGCACTCCATTGGGTACAAACAAAAAAGCCATCCGACGTGGGACCGTCACAGCGGATGCCGCCACCGACCGAGGCATGATGGATTCAAGAAAAGGGAGTGCCAGAGAGACACCAAGGCCGCGCAGCACTGTTCGCCGCGTCAATCTGCTTATTTGGATCGTCATGGTTCGCTCCTCGCCTCGCGAAGGGTAAAGGGATCGCTGGAAACGATAGCCGCTACCAACGAACTAAAACGATAGTCATTCTCAGCCAGAGTCTTGACGGCATCCTTGACGACGCACCGATCGTAGGAATCGAGTCCGCGTCCAAGTGCGTAGGTCAACAATTTTCCAGCCAAACACCTACAGAAGGCATCGCGTTTTTCAGCCGCCAGAATTCCGATCAATTCGGACGCACCCGCGAACGATTTGCCACCCGGTAATTCTCCCGATGCGTCAATCGTGTAGCGCCCGTCAAGGTCTCGCCAGCCACCGATTGCGTTAAAGTTCTCGAGACCAAAACCCAGTGCATCCATCTTTCGATGACAGACGGCGCACGCCTCGTTCGCTCGATGTTGCTCCATTTTTTCCCGCAGCGAACCAAGCGTCTCGTCACCCGCTTCCAATTCAGGAACATTCGGCGGTGGCGGCGGAGGGGGTTCATCCAAGATATTGTCTAAAATCCATTTCCCCCGTTTGACCGGTGAGGTTCGCGTCGGATTTGACGTCAACATTAGAATGCTCGCATGCGTTAACACACCGCGCCGGCGATCCGGCAGCGTCACTCGCTGGAACTGGTCACCGGAAACGTTTGAGATTCCATAGTGGCGTGCGAGCCGCTGATTCACAAACGTGTAGTCGGCTTCGAGGAACTCCAGCACACTGCGATCTTCCTTGACAATGGTCTCAAACAAGATCTCGGTCTCGCGGCGCATCGCTGAGCGAAGTTCCCCGTCAAACTCGGGAAATAAATCGGGATCCGGGTTAAGGCGCGCCACATCGCGAAGTTGTAGCCATTGCCCGGCAAAGTTATCGACTAAAGCACGCGACTTTGGATCCGCCAACATTCGATCCACTTCCGAGCGAAGCGTTTCCTGGTTGCGAAGTTCCCCAGAGGCAGCCAAATCGAACAGTCGCTGATCAGGCATGCTACTCCAAAGGAAGTAGGAAAGACGCGATGCGAGCTCGTATCCACTGAGTTCGCGGATGCCATCCAAATCCTCCACATCCGGATCCTGTTCAACACGGAACAAGAAGTTTGGGTTGACCAAAACCGCCGTCACAACCGTTTCAAAGACCTCATCGAGAGGACTGCCGCTCTCATACGCGTCACGCATGATCTGAAACAATCGGTCGTCTTCTTCTTGACTTAGCGGTCGGCGATAAGCCCGCTGTGCAAACTGCCGTGCGTTGCGTCTTGCAACCTCAACGCGCTGTTCGGGATTCGCTGGCTCGTGCGGAAACGCTCGCTTTTTCGCATCCTCGTTCTCGCTCAGTTGACTTGCGATCGTGACAGCCGCATCTAAATACTTCTCAAGTAAGATTGGCGGAATCGTCAGAACATCGGCGATATTGTCGAAGCCATTTCCAACATCATCGGATGGGAAGCCGTCGGCCAGATGCAGATCCAATCCCGTAAGATCCCGAACCGTGTTGTCGTATTCGGCCTTGTTCAAACGGCGAATCGTAACGCGGCCCGGATGTCGGGCCACCGTACAGTCAAACGTAGCCAACTCCGTTTCAATCGCCGCTGTAACGTTGACGATCTCGTCCGCAGTCGGCTGCAGCTCGTCCGCCGGCGGCATCTGATGCTCCTCAACCAACCGAATGATCTTTTCCCACAACTCGTAATCCCGTTGGACATTTGGGGAATCGATCAAAAGGTCAAGGGCAACACCCCCTTCGGCCGAATCACCGCTGTGACAATCGATACAGTAGGAATTCAAAAACGGCACGACCTGCTCCCCATAGTGATCGCGCGACAAAGCATCCTCGCCGCGAGATTGACTAGGGGGAAGCGCAAGCAAGCTCGCCGCCAACAAAGCGACAAAACAAACGGGTGGGGATGAAAGGTAGGGTGAAGCCATCTCTCGCATTCTATCGAGTTGAACGATTGTTGGCAAAACAAAATCGATACGGCGATAACGAGTTCGGCAAAGGCCTCGCCGATTCACGCAGGAAAATCGAGGGCGGACCATTCACGCAAACAGATAAGCTACACGTAACACCCTGTGATACAGAGAGTTGCGCCAACTCTAGTGGACCGTCAGCATGAAATCTAGGGCAGTGGATTTCGCCAGAAATCCGTAACTCAAATGTGCTCAGGGACTTCCGACGAAGTCCACTACGTCCCAACTCGCCGTTTTAACCTTGACGGTCCACTAGTCGATGAGCTTGTTGATTGGATACTCAACAATCCCCGTCGCCCCCATCAATTTCAGTTGTGGAATGATATTCCGGACCACCGATTCCTCGACAATCGTGATCACGTCGACCCAATCGGGACTCGACAGCGCAGAGATGGTCGGCTTTTGCAATGCCGGCAGGATCGCCAAGACCTCGTCGAGGTTCTCCTTGGCGACGTTCATCATCAATCCCACCTTTCCCTCGGCATTCAGGCAGGCAGACAACATCAGCGAAATATTCTCCAGTTTATTCTTTTTCCACTCATCCTGATATGCATCTCGATTGGCGATCAACCGAGTCGTACTTTGCATCACCTCGTCCACGATCCGAAGGTCATTGGCTCGCAGAGAGCTCCCCGTTTCGGTGACTTCAACAATCGCGTCTGCCAACTTCGGTGGCTTGACCTCGGTCGCGCCCCATGAAAACTCGACCCGAGCCTCGACGCCATGTTTTTCCAAGTAACGCTTGGTCAACCCTACGGCTTCTGTAGCGATCCGCTTACCCGCCAGGTCCTTGACAGACTTAACGGGGGAATCATTGGGAACACACAGTACCCACCGCACCGGTCGACGGCTGACTTTCGAAAAGACCAATTCGCAAACTTCAAGAACATCGGCTTCATTTTCCAGGATCCAATCGAGGCCGGTGATTCCAGCATCCAACACACCTTGTTCGACATAGCGAGCCATTTCCTGTGCACGAATCAACAGGCATTCGATCTCGCCATCATCGATGGTTGGGTAGTACGACCGCGAGGAAAACTTGATGTTGTATCCCGCTCGTTCAAACAACTCCGCAGTGGACTGTTGCAAACTTCCCGCAGGGATCCCCAGCTTAAGAACATTGTTGCCGGCCATAATCTGTTTCACCTTTCTGTATGGTTGGATTGTCAGTTGTTGGGCTGCTTTAGAGCATTCTTATTATTGATGTGGCTGGGGCTTCCAGCCCCAGTTGAGAAGAACGCTGCGGTTGGAAGCCACAGCCACGAAACACGCAGCCTACGGCATTCTGCAAAATGCTCGAGACTGGCCGAAAGCCACGGAATCACCGAACACACCCTGAACCGGGAACTCAAGCTGTTCTACTTCTGCTTGTAAACTTCTTTCGGATCAAATACGCGTTCGCCTACGACCCTGGGCTCGGCTTGACCGGGGACCAATTGGCGGAAAAAGCAACTTCGGTAGCCTTCGTGGCATGCAGCACCGCCGATTTGGTTGACTTTGATCAGCAGCGTGTCCGCATCACAATCAAAATAGATTGATTTGACTTCTTGCACGTTGCCGCTTTCTTCGCCTTTCCGCCACAAACGACTTCGACTTCGGCTGAAGTAACAGACACGTCCCGTTTTGAGCGTCTCAGCGTACGCTTCCTCGTTCATGTAGGCCAACATCAAGACGTCGCCACTCGCCTCATCTTGGGCGATCACGGGAATCAAATCACTCTTACTAAAATCGGGGCCGTTCACCTTCGTCTCCTGCATTCAATTCGGCAATTGCTACCGATACGCCATAGAAATGAAGGGCGTAGGATAGCAGCGCCATGCAAGTCAGCCAAGTTGGAGCTCGACCTTTCGGGTACCCAAAGCCATCCACCGTCCTGCGACGGTGAATGTGCTCGTCAATTTGGCGACCCGGGCTGGAGCCCCAACGATCAGGCGGCAGGAGATCCGATCGCGATCACTGCCCCGGCATTCCGGGGAAGTTGAACTGAGGCATTCCACCCGCACCGGCTGGCCCACCTTGCGGTTGTCCTTCGTCGGCGTTAGCCGCTTGAACCAATTCCTCTCGTTTGATCCGCAATTTGCGGTAAGTGTCTTCCGGAATCACGTAATACCAATCGGCGAACCGAGCGTTCAACTCGCGAACCTTCCGTCGAGCTGCCTCGAGGTTGTCGTTTCGCTCGTCAAGTTTCCGTTGATTCTCCTTGGTGATCTTCTCTTGCTCCGACTGCAATCGCTCGAGCTGCTCCTCTTCGGTCAATTGCTCGTCGGCAGGCTCGGCTTGCTCCGACGCTTCCGACTGACTTTCCGCAGCCGTGTCCGCTACTTCCATCGCAGCTTGACTTTCAGCCGGCGCATCGTCGGCTTCGCCATCTTGCTCGCCACCGACTTCTCCTTCCTGTTCCACCTGGCTCTCCTCTTGTGCTTCCCCTTGCCCGGTGGTTTCTCCACTCGCTTCGAGTTCGGTTTCACCTGACTCCGCCGGGGGCTCTTCCGAGCTAGCAGGTTCTTCCGAAGCGGCAGGCTCTTCCGAGCTAGCAGGTTCTTCCGAAGCGGCAGGCTCCTCCGAAGCGGCAGGTTCTTCCGAAGCGGCAGGCTCTTCGCTGGTCATTTCCGAGTCTTCGCTGGACGTTGGTTCCGACACCTCGACGGCCTCGGCTTCGTCTGCGCCCCCTTGATCGCCTTCTTCGCCACCCAATAAGGCCTCAAGTTCCTCGAGTGTTTGAGGGACAGCGGTCAATTCGGGGGCAGGAAACGTTCCTTCGTCGACTTGGGTGGTCACCAACAAATATCGGTTCACGCCGCCGGTCGCGTCATTCTCTTCGCCTTCGGTTGCCAGTTGATCCTGCTCGCTCGTCACACCCGAAACGTTTCCGAACCGCATGATGTACTGGACGCCGTCCTTCAGCGAGACGGTTAACTCACCGTTGGCCGACAGCACCTCGATTTCGCCATTAGGGCCCGCAGGCACGGGGTAGAAACCGCGCCGAGCAAGTGATTGCAGCGCGTCGTCATCGGAAATCAACTCCTTATCCGCACGCAGATTCTCACTCATTCCTTCGGGCTTACGAACGACATCGACAATCTTCAGATCATCGAGAGCGTTCTTCATATCGTTCAACTTCGACGCATTCAGTTCTTCGTCCAAACCGAGCACAACGGGTGTCGGATCGCCCATCGGATCGTCGCTGGCATATTCCTGAAGCTTTGCCAATTTCCACTCCGAGCCGTCCATTTCAACTTCGGCGGTGTAGTTGCGATTCAGTGAAATCTGGCCCCCCTGCCCCAACAGCGCGCTGTAATCTTTGATCTCCATCGAGTCGATATCGATGCTGCTCAGTTGCAACAGATCTTCCTCGATCCAATCTTGGAATCGAGTGTTCAGCGGCGTTTCGTCCAGCTTCACCACGTAGACAGGATCTTGGCCTGGGCGACGAACGTAAACCATGGTTGGATCGTCTTTGGTTTTGTCGCCGATGATCAATGCCGCCAAGGTGGCCTGCGCATCGTCCTTCAGCGTCACCAGCCGGCCGACCCCGTCGTCACCCACTTCAAGGTCTTCGAGTGACGGCTCGACAACACCGAGATCATCGTGATCCTCAGCGTTTTCCGTTTGAATGTCGAGGACCTTCAGGTCGACAAGTGCGTTCGCCGCCTCCTTCATTTGATCCACGGCATCGGCGGGGTAGCCTTTGCGTGACGGGATCGTCCAAAGTCCCGTTTGTCGATCTTTTCGCACCTCAAAGGAATCGAGCGTTCCTTGCAATTCATCGAACGTAACGATTTTCATGCTTGCCGCGTTCAGAGGATCTTTAAAATCGCCGAACAACGGTTTGCCAATAATCGTCGCCGTTTCGTTCTCGTTGGATGGAGGCCATGCAACGATCACAGCAATGCCAAGCATTACCACAGCCGCGGCCCAAAACACACCAGTTTTCATTCCTTCAGTCACGTCTCAATCTCACTATTTCAAACGGCTTTTGCTGATATTTTCTCGCTCACGTAGTCGCCGCGAGGCGAACACAATCACACCGACAATCAACGGTGGAATGCACGGCAACGCAACGGCGGCCGCTTTAACTTGGTTTTGAATCGCAGTCACTTTCTGGTCCGCAACTCGCTGGATGTCTCGCGTGTTCCGTTCCAGGTCTCTTTGGGTCTTCGTCTGCTTCACATCCAACATTCGCTGTTCGCGTTCTTGTCGCGTCTGGAATTCTTGAACCTTCGCTTGCATTTCTGCTCGCGAGATGCGTCCATCAGCACTCTCCTTTTGAAGCTTTTCCAGCTCTTCTTTCAGCGACTTCAATTCTGTATCCATCTTTTCCTGCGCCGTACGAACGGTCGCATCGTACTGGTCCTGGAATTCCTTCGTCTGCTCGCGGACTTCGGTACTCGCCTTTTCTTTGACCGAATCAATCATCTTCAAACTGGCAAAAATTGGCTCGTGCTTTCGGACTTCGATGAACTCCGTTTCTCCGGTCAACCAGTCAATCGTATTGAGTAGGAAGGTCACGTTTTGGAACTGAAACTTCATCTCCGCCGCTTGGCTCGGGTCGGCTCGAATCTGCAAGAAGACGGGCAACATCAAATCGACATCCGAGATGTAGACAGCTTTGACCCCTTTGAGGCCGGCACTTAAATCCGGTTCGACTTCATCGCCTGGTTCGCCATCGGTGTCCGCGTCGGCTTCGGTCGCGTCCGGTTGCTCGCCTTCGATTGCCATCGCGATCGCGAGCCCAGGACTCTTCGAATCGACTTCGCGAGCCAAGGTGGTTTGTCCCTGCAAGACCTGCATGGCCTTTTCCATCGAAATCAAGCCGCTTTCGGTTCCCGTCAACAGCAACGGAGTGTGCTTGAGCGTTGTCGAAGCCTTGGCTCGAACCGCACCGCTATAAAGCGACAACACTTCACGCAGCCCCGAGGTGATTTCGTTCTCTTGGCTAAAGGCTTCGCCATCGACGATGCCCGGCGCTTCGTTCTTGATGAACACCCAGAGGTCGTCAATGTTCATTTGCAGGTTTGGATAAGGATTGTATTGCTGCCAGACCAAATCGGGGGCATACAAACCTTGCATCCCCGGTCGGCCTGGAACTTCAATCTCAAGCGCATCCCAAAGATCGCGAATTTCGCCCTTTGGCATGGGCCCCCCACCGCCGAACATGGAACCAGGATTTTGTTTCTGCATCCCCGTCGGAGTTACGTAGGGTGTCACTCGTGGCAGCGGATCTTCAAGGATCGCAACCGGGACCCCCAACTTGATCGCATCGACCAGTCGCCCGAATTGATCGGGAGCTAGCGACGAGGGTTGGACCGCAAACAGTGCGTCGTACATGCCTGGCGCGACGGGGCCACTCAAATCGACTTCTTCGACTTCGTACTGCTTTGCAAGCTCATCGATCAACGGGTGCTTCTCCACTTGCTGCATCGACATTCCGTCCATCACCGTTCCCCCCATCAACCTCGCATCGGTGGCAACGATTCCCAGCCGTTTGCGGGATCCATGAGCAACCGTATTGATGGAGCGCACCAACTCGTATTCGACCGGGATGCCATATTCAAAAATCGGCACGGTCACTTTCTCAAGCCCCGATCGGAACGCGGCACCAAGAATCAATTGCTTCTGCTGAAACGATCCTTTCTCACGAACCATCCGTGTGACCGGTTCGATTCCAAATCGCTCGGCCGCCAAGGCCGCTTCCTCGCTGAACAACTCGATTCCATCGTACAAATTCACCTCGATGGTTCGCTCTTGCTTGGCTGCTTCGCTACGGAACTCTTTCAGCAAGTTGATCAATTCATAGCGAGTCCGAGCATAAAGTTCCGGTACATCGCTGCTGATAAACGCGTCGATCACAATCGGCCGCTCAGAATCAAGGTCTTGGATCAATCCTTTGGTCGCACCCGCCAACGAGCTGACCTTGCCTTCGGTTGCGTCATAGCGAACG
The DNA here is from genome assembly GCF_007860135.1 of Novipirellula artificiosorum. Taxonomy (NCBI): domain Bacteria; kingdom Pseudomonadati; phylum Planctomycetota; class Planctomycetia; order Pirellulales; family Pirellulaceae; genus Novipirellula; species Novipirellula artificiosorum. The sequence continues at coordinate 23,889 of NZ_SJPV01000002.1, read as the reverse complement.
ATGTCTTTGTTTCGAAACAGCGTCACAGCACCCGTGGTGAACAGGATCAATGCGAGAACACGCGCCAAATAGTGCCAAGCCATCGTGTTGCCGTCTTTACCACCGGTCCAGTGTCGGCGGCCAATCAAGACCATGCTGGCATAGAGCGCCACAGCCGCGACGAGCACGAAGTACGTCACCGACGATAAGCTGATCACCCCCCTACCAAAATCATCAAAGGGCCGAGCAATCCCGCTACTGGCAAGCCACTCCGCAATCTGTTGGTTGGGGCTGATGGAGTCCGCCAGCGATGCAAAGGCCAACGGAGCGTTGAACAGAGCACCGAGAATAAAGCCTACCGTCAAGTTACCGGTCAAGAACGAAGCGATCATGCCGATCGCGATCATCGCCAATCCGACGAACCAATATCCTAAGTAACTGGTGAAGATCAGCCCCGTGTCGAGCCCACCCTCGGTCAGAATCGCCAGCGTCACAAATGTACTCAATTGGCTAAATAATAGCGACGCAGTAAAAATTGCAGCCGCGGCCATGTACTTGCCAATCACGATATCAAAGTCATCGGCTGGCAACGTCAGCAGCAGTTCGTCGGTACCTTGACGCTTTTCTTCGGCCCAAATGCTCATCGTGATCGCTGGAATAAACACCAACATGATCAGCGGGAACCAGTAGTTCAACTGATCAAGCGTCGCGAGGTTTTGATTGAAGAATTCGTAGGGCCAAAATGCGGCGACCGACGTCAAAAAGACGAAGATACATAAGAACACATAACCCGTCGGGTTCCCGAAGTAGCCGACAAAGTTGCGTTTCAATACCGCGTAAGCAACCTTTTTGGTGCCCGCCAACAAGGCGACCACCGCTAACAGCACGAGCAGCAGGATCAAGTCCAGAATGAACAGACTTAATAGCGAGGAAGTGACGTTATTGAGCGTCATGGCTTTTGTATTTCAGGGTTGAAAGAGACTTCGAACTTGTACGGAGGCGGCGGAAAAATCGCACGCTCCTTAAACCGCTTCGTCGTGGGTCAAAGCATGGAACGCATCATCAAGATCGCTGCCACCATGCTCACGCAGCCCATCGACGCTGCCGTCATAGACCAAGCGGCCTTCGTTGATCAGCACCACACGACTGGCCATCGCCTCCACTTCTTGCAAAATGTGCGTGCTCAGCAAGATGGTTTTGGTTTCACTCAGGCGTCGCATCGTTTTTCGCACGCCACGAACCTGATTCGGGTCTAAACCAGCCGTCGGCTCATCCATGATCAACACGTCGGGCTCGTGAAGCAAAGCCTGACTCATCCCCACACGTTGTTTGAACCCTTTGGACAACTTGCTGATCGGCTTGTACATGACCGTCGACAAATCACAGATTTCCACCACCGCTTCGATACGGTCCTTCTTTTGGGCTGTCGACATGCCGCGCGCTTCCGCAAAGAAGCTCAACATTGCCAACGGTGTCATTTCGGGATAGAGGGGGCCATTTTCGGGCAAATACCCCAATTGGCGACTCCCTTCGATGCGATCCTCCATCATGTTGTGACCCGCGATCCGACCGATTCCTTCGCTCGGCGCAATGTATCCGGTCAACATCTTCATCGTGGTGCTTTTTCCGGCACCGTTGGGCCCCAAGAAAGCCACCAATTCCCCTTCGCCCACCGAAAAGGTGACGTCGCGAGCGGCAGCGAACGGACCATAAAACTTGCTTAGCCCAATCGCCTCGATCATCGGCTTTCGGGATTCAGGTTCAGTCGTCATACGGCAGTGTCTTTGGTAAGTCCTAAATAGGCAAAACGTTCCTGCGAGAAAGCGGGAATATAACGATCTCACCGTGGTTCTCAACACCCGCTACGCGAATAAAACAACGACGGTTCACAAAGAAAACTGGAAAAAACGCCCGATTTCCGGGGGGGGGGGGACGAGCGATGGCCGACTCCGGCGAAGGAAGCGACCGGAGTCCTCAACGAAACCAAATTCCAGGCTTGGCACCTGCAACCTCACCGAAGCCCAGCACCGCCCCTGGATGAATCAATGATGCCGGCGGATGGATGGCCTACTCGAAAACCAGGCAGCGTTGAAGGACTACCGGTCCGCCGAAATCATTAGCTTCCTTCGCTTCGCCGCAACGGTCTCGGTTTTGATACCCAGGAACTCTGCAATCTCTTTGTCTGGCTTCTTGCCGAGCATCTTGATTTCAGCAGGGGACCAGGTGTGGCGTTTGCCGTTGATCCGAATGCCGTGCCTGGCTCGATACCCACTGATCGCAGTGACTGGAATTCCGGTTCTCTCGGATACGGATGCGTCAGAGTACTTTCCCAGCATCTCGACCACCTCTGGCGTCCAGCGGGCCTTCGACGCAGCGACCGTAGGGTTCTCGATGCCGAGCGATTGACGCTTCGCGATGACTTTGCGGCGGCCGGTGCCCATCCGTCGGGCGATCTCTGCGTCCGACAATTTGCCAAGCCACGACAACTGCTTCTTCGTCCATACCCGCGGAGAGCGTCCCTTGCGGACCGATTGGATCCCGAGTGATTCGCGTTTTGCAGCAACCGTCGTGGCGTCCAGCTTCAATCGACGAGCAACTTCCGAATCATTCAGCTTGCCCAGCCACGCCAACTGTCTCTTCGTCCAACGGTGACGCAACTGCTTGCGTGACGACCCGAACGGCTCAATGCCCAAACTCTGACGCTTTCGGGCGACCGAGGTCTTCGTTACACCAAGGCGGCGGGCGACTTCGACGTCGGACATCGTGCCGAGCAACTTCAAGTCTTTTGGACCCCATGGCTTCCATCTCACGGGCAAGATGCCTCGCACCTGCCGGGCGGCCTGGATCGAACCGACTTCCCGTCCCGATCGTTCGGCAATCTCATGATCCGACAGTTTGCCCAAGTTGCGGACAATGGCGGCAGGAAGCTTCGGGGCCATCGCGTTGTAGAAAGATCTGAGAAGAAAAGGGGATCCCCCCAGCACACCCATCAAGCACTGGGTGGATTCAATCAGATCAAATCATGGCTGCGATGTCAACCACAGGCCCATAAAACCAAGCAGAAGGTTGCCCCATGCCCCATAAGGCAACCGAATGGCAAGCGTCTGCTAAAACTTCCCAGATCATGCCACTTCGGCAAGACGTTCCATTGTTGAACCAGCTTACGGGGAGTCGGCCCTGGACGCCTCTAAAGCGCCTCGCTGTTTTCGAGAATCGAGATCTCGGCTCCATCGAGAAAGCTTACCAACGACTTGGCGCGATAGGGCTGCTGCAGCTTGCGGACAGCCTTGCTCTCGATCTGGCGCACTCGTTCGCGAGTGACATGGAAGATCCGCCCGACTTCCTCGAGCGTGTACGTGTAGCCATCGGCCAAACCGTATCGCAACCGCAGAATTTCTCGTTCGCGATAGTTCAACGTTTCCATTGCCATGTCAATCTGAGCCTTCAAAGCTTCGCGATTGGTTTCCAGCAATGGATCGTCATCGCGATAGTCTTCTAGGAACTCCCCAAACACGCTCTCTTCATGATCTCCGATGGGTTGGTCAAGCGACAACGGTTGACGACTCATCTTCAAGATCACGCGAGTGTCTTCGATCGCCAGCCCACTGCGTACCGCAACTTCCTCGGCGGTAGGTTCGCGGCCGTTTTCTTGCACAAGATCCCGCGTGATTTGCCGAATCTTGTTCATCGTATCAATCATGTGCACCGGCACTCGAATGGTGCGACTCTGGTCGGCAATCGCTCGCGTGATCGCTTGGCGAATCCACCACGTTGCATAGGTACTGAATTTGTAACCTCGAGCATGTTCGAATTTGTCGACAGCTCGCATGAGTCCCGTGTTACCCTCTTGGATCAGATCCAAGAATGACAGTCCGCGGTTCCGGTATTTTTTTGCGATCGACACGACCAATCGTAGATTTCCGGCTGACAACACACGCTTCGCCGCATCATAGTCTTCGCTGAAGTGGTCGCATTTGTGAACGCGGCGCGACAGCGTTTTGGGTGTTTCGAAGGTCAATCGCATCAAGTAGTGCAATTCGCTTTGCAATTCTTCGACCGTCGGCATGGCTGGCAATTGAAGCCTTTCGGGGTCTGCCAACAGCGATCGAATCTCGTCCATGCGCGTCGCGGTTTTCCGCAGCTTTTCAAACAACGGTTGAAGCTTGTTGGTTCGCAGATTCATTTCTTCAATCAAGCGAACTGCCTTATTGCGGCGAACGACGAGATTCTTCCAAGCAGCCCGACGCTGTCGCATACTCAAGCGTTTGTTGATCGCCGCCATAAAGTCCGCGCGATTTTGCCCCAACAGGTGCTGTAGCGTACGAACATTGGGGACAATCCTCTTCATGATTGCTCGTTTTTCGGTAGCGTTGGTCACGCTGACTTCGATCGTCCGGTCCAGACGCAGTTTCTTGTCACGCACCTGCTCAAGCAATTTGAGAGCACCCTGCAGCATCAGGTCGGTCGCCAACATCCAGTGTCGGTATCGATCCCGCGTACGTTCAATCTGTTTTGCTGCCGAGACTTCTTGTTCGCGACTCAATAGTGGGATTTGGCCCATTTGCATTAAGTACATGCGAACGGGGTCTTCGGTGGGGTCTGTTTCCGATTCGATGCGACGCCGATTTCGCTCGAGATCTTCCTCGCTCAATTCACTGGTTTCATCTTCTTCGGCATCAACATACTCTTCGCCCATCACGCGTGTTCGGCGGCTGACCGATTCCTCCGCATCATAGGCATCATCCTGCAAACTGCGGCGGCTGAATTTTTTTCCCATCAAGATCTCCTCGGCACCTGTGTCGAAAACGTCGGTTAGGTGTGAGAGGTACCATGCAGGATCAGTACCGGGGCTACTCAAAGGTTGAGCGTAAATCATGGCAAAGTCTTCCCAGCGAATAGTTTAGGTGAATAGAAGGGGCCAAGACCGAGCCGAGCATGTTTCGCAAAAACAACGTGGTCGCGTTGCCAAAAAGCAACATCATGTCGCGATTTTCGCCTTGGACACGCCGCCGCCTTGCGAGTGGGCTCACTCGTCTCTCCTCGCCTCCTGCTTTGAATCTTTCCCCCGTGTTAAAGGTTAGGTTACGTTCGGCGCGCACTACACGAATTCGTGAAAAGGATTTACACTTATCAAGATGAATGCCCCATCCGAATCGCAACCGCCTTTTGAAAAACAAACAACCGGTGATGACCGTCCATCAACAGGACGCCCCCGTCGATGGACGAAGGTCATCCCATTCAAGAGCCCTGAAGAAGCGAGCAAGAACATCGAGTGGATCTGGCGTTTTGAGGGAAGTGACTCTCTGCACGCGTCACTTCAAAAGCAATTGATCGAAGGCCTGCGGCTCCACGATGACCCCGATGATCTGCTCATCCGTCTTCGCCTTTTCCTGGATGCTTGCCCCGATCCAGCCGCTCGACTGAGTTCTTTTGCAACTGATGAAACGGCCTTGCAATCTCTGTTGCAAATCTTTGCGAATTGCCGGCCGCTGAGCATGCGGTTGATTGCTGACCCCAATCGGTTTGATTGGCTCCGGCAAAGTGGCGGAGCAAGTCTGGATCGAGATGCCTTGACGAGCGACCTTGAAAAGGCGCTGGATGTCCTTGACGATCCAGTTCGCGCCGCCGAAGTGATCCGGGATTTCCTCGACCGCGAAACCAGTCGTGTCATCTATGGCGAATTCGTGCGTGCCATGGTCCCTGAAAAAGTGGGGCGTCAGCTGTCATGCATTGGCGATGCCGTCGTTTGCTGTGGATTGAACTTCACACTCAAGTACCTCAGCAATCAGCGTGGCACGCCTCAAATGCCAAGTGGCAATGTTCCCCAAGTCACCGTGATTGGACTGGGGCATTTTGGAGCCGAAGAGATGAGCTACGGCGATGCGCTGGAACTGGTCTTTCTGTTCGACCGCATTGACTCGTGGAACCAAACGCATCGTGAGTTTTATGAGCAGCTGGTGCGCGAGTTCACCCGACTACTCCGAGCCGAGGCGTTGCACCCATTCCAACAGCTGATGGGCATGCAAGTCGATTTGCGGTCGAGCCCGAAGTATGAGACCGGAACGCGGATTTGTAGTTCCTTTGAAGCGATCCGTATTTATGAGACTTCCGGACGAACCTGGCAGCGGCTCGGATACATTAAAGCACGCGTGGTGGCGGGCAGCGATGAATTGGGCCGGGCTTTTCTCGATCGATTGCAACCGTGGGTCTATCACCGATTCATTAGCCGCACCGATTTGGCAGAGATTCGAACTTTTCAGCATAAGCTGCAGCGCCGAACGGACTCGGACACCCACGGCAATGTTGCCACAAAGGATCGAACCAATCATGCAACGACGGATCCCGCTGCTAGCCAGCCGGTTCCACCCCTGAACGTGCTCAAAGCACCGGGCGGACGTAACGATATCAATCGCACCGTGCAGTTTTTGCAATTGCTTCATGGGGGCGATTTGAAGAGCGTTCGAATCGGCAATACCTACGATGCCATCGTTGCACTTGAACAAGCGGGATGTGTGACTTCGCAAGAAGCGTCCTTGTTATCCGAAAACCATGCGAGATTAACTCGATTGCAGCATCAATTGACGGTGTCGCTTGGTGTAGATGATGCCATCGTTCCAAGCGAAACCGCGGAAATCGAACGGATTGCATGGAGACTTGGAATTCGCAATACGGAAACACACCAAGGTGATGCAAACCGATTTCTTGATCAACTGAACGAAGTGTTTGTCTTGAATCGGCGGATCATTAACCATTTGATGCTTGATGCCCCGGACGATGGCGCCGTTGTCGCTGCCGAAACCGAATTGATGCTCGACCCCGACCCGACTGCTGAAATGGTCGACAAGACGCTATCGAAGCACCATTTGAAACATCCACGCCGGGCGATGGAAGACTTGGTTTCGTTGAGCACCGAGTCGGTCCCGTTTCTGTCGCCCCATCGTTGTCGGCACTTCTTTTCCCTGATCGCTCCTGCTCTGTTGTCGGAAATTGCCAAAACGCCAATGCCTGGCCGGACCTTGGCTTCGCTCGTGAAGGTCACCGAATCGCTGGGCGCAAAGGCGACGTTGTGGGAGTTGTTTGCGGCGAACCGGCCAACGATGCAGTTGATGGTTCGGTTGTGTGCATCCGCGCCGTACCTGGTTGGGATTTTGGTGGAGAACCCTGGAATGATCGACGAACTGGTCGATTCGTTATTGATGGACCGGCTGCCATCGGCGCAACGCCTCGATGCGCAATCAATGGAGTTATGCCGCGGCGCTCAGGATCTCGACCCGATTTTGCACAGCTTCAAGAACAGTGCGCACTTGACGATCGGGGTTCGCAATATCTTGGGCAAAGAATCATTGGCGGCGACACAGCAATCACTCGGGGATACCGCCGATGCCTGTTTAAGGCGGATCGCCGAATACGAAACCGAATGCTTGGCGTCACAGTTTGGTGACCCCGTAACTGCGAACGGTGATCCTGCGGAGTTGATCCTGCTTGGGTTGGGAAAACTGGGGGGGCGCGAGCCGAATTACCACAGCGATCTTGACGTCGTCTTCTTGTACAGCGACGACGGCGAAACCCAACGCCGTACGGGAGGGCCACGATCCACAACCACCAATCGGAGTTTTTTCAACCAACTCGCGCGTCGGGTACTCGAACGAATTGAAACGACGGGTCCACGGGGGCGGTTGTACGAAGTAGAGGGCCGGCTGCGGCCAACGGGCGACGAGGGCATGTTGGCGGTATCGATTGTCGATTTCCTCAAGCGTTTCGATCAAGAGGACCTTCCTCTATGGCAATGGATGGCGATTTGCAAATCACGCTCGATCTCCGGTTCGCGTGTCGACCGAGCCGATTTAGAGTCACGTATCGCCAACGTGATCACTCGTGCGCCGTGGCGCCCCGATTGGGCCAGCAAGATTCGTCAACTGCGGCTACGGATGCAAGAGACTGCGACACCGGGGAACCTCAAACGAGGTGAAGGCGGGACCGCCGATGTTGAGTTTGTCTCTCAAGCTCTGACGCTGCGATTTGCAGCTCAGTCGCCTGAGGTGGTCGATTCCAATACGGTCGTGTCACTTCGCCTACTTTCCGAGGCAGGGCATCTACCCGAAGAGGAAGCGTTGCAGTTGATCGCAGGCTACCAAACAATTCGAGGCGTCGAACTCAACCTCAGGCTCATGAACTCGCCGTTGCGTCACGAGTTGCCACGCGAAGATTACCTGATGCAGAATTTGGCGTTCTTAATGAACGAGAACGATTCAAAAATGATTGTCGCAGCCTGCAGCCAAGCGCGACAGCGGAACCGAAAGCTATTGAATCGAATTCTGGATCGGATCAGCAGCTAAGGCAGGACCGATACGGCTAGTCCTCTTCAAAAATTGATCCAGTGGACCGTCAGCATTAAAATTGGCTCTCCCACGGAATGGGTGGGTAGCTGAATCAGCGGCATCGGACAGCCGCAAAATGAGGCTGGTTCGCGTTGCAGGAGGGCTGGCTCCTGTGGGGCTGGGAGGCATCGGTGACTCACCAAAGGTTACGGAAAATGCTGTCTCACCCATGAGTCACAGCGACCGGCGATTTCTTTCACATCGAGTCATGAATTTTATCAGAATACTCACTGGACGCCTTTCTTGCATCGCGTCTCCAACGAAGAACAGACGTCGGGAGAGGAGGGCTGGGAAGGCTACCACTATTGCCCCTCGCGGAACTGGCAATACAATTGACTACAATTGACATTGAAAATGCCAACGAAAAAAAACAAGCTGATATTCGACTCTGCTGAACTTCGCAATTGCCGCTGTGCGGTGTCGATAGGGGGCAACGCTTGGTGACCTAAAAAAGAGGTAGTATAAGACGTGACTCTGAAACGATTCTCATTGTGTCTGCTATTGTTTAGTGTGGTACTTTCACACTGTCCTTCGTCGAAGGTAAACGCCTATGAACCAGACTGGAAGTCGCTCCAGGAATATGATATTCCAGACTGGATGGCCGACGCAAAGTTTGGCATCTTTATTCACTGGGGTCCCTCTTGTGTTCCAGGCTATCGCACGGATTGGTACCCTCGTTGGATGTACCAAGATAAGGTGCAATGGAATCATCGTACCGGTGAGATTCAGGCTCACCGTCCACACCCTGCCTATCTCTATCACGTCAAGACGTATGGCGCCCCCTCGCAATTTGGGTACAAGAACTTCTTTCCGCTGTTCAAGGCTGAAGAGTTCGATGCCGAGGCCTGGGTTGATCTCTTTGTTAAATCCGGCGCCAAGTATGTGATACCCGTTGCAGAGCATCATGACAGCTACGCCATGTATGCTTCCAAGTTCACCCGCTGGAACTCAGTAGATACCGGTCCTCAACGTGATATTTTGGGAGAACTTCGTACCGAAATCAAAAAACAGAAGCTGATCTTTGGCGTCTCATCCCACTTAGCCTTTAATTGGGACTTCTACAATCAGCAGCCACACTTCGATACTGGTGATCCCAATTACGCCGATCTCTACGCCCCTCAACACGAACCCTATAGCAATACCAGTGCTGAGTTTTTGAAAACCTGGTGGCTGCGTACGAAAGACATCATTGACAACTACGAACCCGATATTCTCTGGTTCGATTTCGGAATCGACCGAGCTGAATGGGCGCCCTACCATGCCAGGTTGGCTGCCTATTATTACAACAGTGGCCTTAAACGCGGAGTGACACCTGTCCTGCAAACCAAGAACCTGAGCTATGATTCCTACCCTGCAGGCACCCACATGCTCGACCTTGAGCGAAGTAAATCGGATCAAATGCTCGATGAACTCTGGCAAACGGATACGTCAGTAGGCATCAATTCCTGGTTCTACTGCCGAGAGTGGGTTTCAAAATCGTCCAACTTGCTAATCGACGATCTCATTGACATCGTCAGCAAAAACGGTTGCCTACTCTTAAACATCGGTCCCGATGCGAGTGGCCGCATCCCAGCAGATCAGGCCAACGTACTGCTGGAAATAGGCGAGTGGTTGCAGGTCAACGGCGAGGCGGTCTACGGCACGCGTCCCTGGCATGTGTACGGAGAAGGACCTACCCAAGTTGCGACTGGCCATTTGAGTGAAGACAAAAACCAAAAATTCAACAGCCAGGATATTCGCTTTACCCAAAAAGGCGACACCGTTTACGCCATTATCTTGCAAGCTCCCGAAGGGAAGACGCTGATTCATTCGTTGAATGCTTCTACGCACGAAGAGCTAAAGAACATCAAGTCCATCTCTGTCCTAGGATCTGAGCGGACGCTGGATTGGGCCATGACGGACCAGGGCCTACAGATCGGCAGGATTGAAACCCCTCCCTTTGAGAGTGCGGTGGTATTGAAGATAGACTGCCAGCAGCTCTGAGAGTATCCACGCGGGACAGGCAAGTCAGTGAGATTTCTGGATGGACGACTGGGAAAAGCAAGCGACCCTCAAGTTCCATCACGCCAATCCGCTGGAAGGCTATCGGCGGTTGTTGAAGACAAACAACTCGCCGTCGCGAACATCGCGACTATGATGCTTGGCTCGCAACTACTTGAAACCCTGCTTCTTGCCCTGTCTAATGTTCGGCTGACCTATTTGACCTGACGCGATGATTCTGGGCGTTCGGGGGGGGGAGATGGGTAAAAAAAGCAATGGGCGAAACTTGCAAGCGAGTATTGCATACCGCTTGTGAGGGTCATAAGCACAAGTATGGAAAAACTGAAATACACAAAGATATAACATGTCGATTTCTAAGCTAATTACTATTAAAGCAAAACTGAATCGCGAACAAACTTTGCTCAATCTTCTTAAAAATATGGTTGCCGAATCAAAGAAAGAAATGGGATGCCTTACATATGACCTCTATCAACAAACACAAAACCCACGAGAGTTCTCACTCATGGAAACATGGGCGAACTTAGCGGATCTGGAAGCTCATAAACAAAGTGAACACTTTAAAACTTTCGTTTTAAAAGCACCAGAGTTGATCGAAGGTAAATCCTCTGTAGAGTTGATTCATCACACATAGTTCAACTCAACCTTTTAAAAGCCAATGATTAAGCAGAATAGTCTCCAGCCATTCAGTTCAGCGGACGCCGCTTCGTCACCGTTGACTTCAGCCGTTTAACACTATCAGCACGAATACAGAAATGATCAATAGATGGAATGAGGTCGATGCGATTGCCTGCAAGGATCTTGTGGATTTGCGGGTATATACATCGCGTTTGCAAGGCGTCGAACCGGATTTGGTTCTGCATGGTGGTGGCAATACATCGATAAAAATGGGTAACACCCTCTATGTCAAGGGAAGTGGATGGAGTCTTGATACCATCGAGCGGCCCGGGTTCTCCCCGGTGAAATTGGATGTGTTGTTGGCAATGGCAGAACTGGATCGTCTCAGCGATACTGAATTGGTTACACGTCAAAGAGCGGCTCTGCTAGATGAGAGTGCGCCGAATCCCAGTATCGAAGCAGTTTTGCACGCACTCATTCCGTTCACTTTTGTAGACCACACACATGCCGATGCGGTTGCAACGATTTCAAACACATCCGACGGGGAAGCCCGTTTCAAAGAGATTTACGGTAAGCGTGTGATGATTGTACCGTATGTCATGCCTGGTTTCGAATTGGCAAAAACGATTCTCCGGATGACGCGGGATCTGAGCTGGGATACGATAGAAGGGCTCGTGTTGCTCAACCACGGTATCTTTACCTTTCATGCTGACGCGAAAGCAAGCTATGATAAGATGATCGAGCTGGTGGGCATGGCAGAAGCCTATCTAAATGAACAAACAGTCGCACCCGAGACGGAGGACGTATCGGTAATTCCTCACAAGGATGAGATTGCCCGACAAGCCTCGGAATTACTTGCTTGTGAAGTCGTGCTCAAAGAAGTTCGAACACCTTACGCGATTGCGCTTTCAAAAATTGCGAATGTGGGGGACATCGTGCGCAATGGTCAGCTAACCCCCGAGCATGTGATACGTACCAAGCCATTTCCGGTCATCATTGATCGCGACGTGAAAGAAGGGTTTCAGAAATTCCAAAAAGACTACAGTGAGTATTTTCGAGCGCATGAAAACGGCGAGATCATGCTCGACCCGTGTCCACGTTATGCGATCATCCGAAATCATGGTTTGATTGCCATCGGTCGAAATGAAAGGGAGGCCGGCATCATCGCAGATATCATAGAGCACACGGCGAAGGCCATGGTTCAAGCTGAACAGCTCGGTGGCTGGCGTTCACTCGATGAAAAGGATGTCTTTGCAATCGAGTATTGGGAACTCGAGCAAGCCAAGCTCAAAGGCTAGACGTTATTTTCACCCGCGCGGTACAAAAACAGGCTCATGCGGCGGAAGCGTGCGCAGGAGGTTTTCGAGGCATCTCTCCGGTGTCCCATGATTGCTGGCAGGAGCTATTTTCACTGGTTATCGTGCAGTTGCCGGGAGAAACGGAGTGGAGCTCTGCAGAGGTGCAACTTGACAAGGGATATCCCGGTCGATGGTGCGCCAAGGGTGCTTCCGGTTCCCGGCGGACGACCGTCCGTCGGGGACTCTTTTCTAAGAGATCATTGGACACCGGAGCCATACCTCCAAAAAACCTCGATTCTGGGTTCCGCGGTGTGACAACTTTCATCAATTGCTCGTGCTGCGACCTGGCTTACAAGCTGCTGAACCCAGGGTTTGTTGTCGAAAACAAAGGAGTCTAAGCGTGAAGTATGAGAACGAATCCGATCTGACGCCCGCGGAGTTCATCGACGTGTTGCGACGATCGACGCTGGCGGAGAGGCGGCCGGTCGATGAACTCCTGCGGATTGCCAAGATGCTGGCAAACGCTAACTTGGTCGTGACGGCGCGGGATGAAGCCGGAACGCTCGTTGGCGTGGCGCGGGCGATCACCGATTTCGCCTACTGCACGTACCTGTCGGACCTAGCGGTTGATGCTGCTCACCAGAACCAGGGAATCGGTCGGGAACTGATTCGCGTTACTCATGTACACGCCGGGCTCGATACGCGATTGATTTTGCTAGCGGCTCCAGCAGCGGCGAGCTACTACCCGCACATCGGGATGAAGAACCACAAGTCGTGCTGGATGATTCCGCCGCAGTTTGAGCGTTCTTGACGCTGTCGCAATCGGAGAATGGAGCGTCGCGTTCCGATTCGGAAAAGGTTCGTTGGGATCGTGTCATCGTCAAGTCCTGCTTGGGACAATAGACTAACTCGATCAAAGACAAACTCAAGATTCAACTGCGGCATTACAGCCCAGATCAATTAGGATTACCATCAGGAGGTGGCGGAGTATGTCAAAGGATCAGCGGCGGGGAGCGATGAATGGGTGGTTTTAGTCACACGCTAGGGATTACAACAGGAAGACTTCTGATATGAAACGATACTCTCTATTTTGCCTGATTCTGTTAATATGCGCCACGACCAATGGCCAAGCAGTTGCCCCTCCAGCCCTCTATGGCGCGGATGCCCTGGGGCGACACATGCCGGACGCCTCCACGGTGCGCGTATTTCAACCAGATCGGCACGTGGGAATCTTCTATTTCCTCTGGCTCAATCAAAACAAAGTTTATGACAACTCCCTGATCCTTCAGGAGAACCCGAATGCAGCTGAGACAAATGCGTCTCCTCCCTGGGGGCCCAAGGGGGCTTACCATTTTTGGGGCAAACCCTTGTATGGCTATTACCGCAGCGACGATCCTTGGGTTCTACGGCGCCATGCCGCTTTGCTCTCCGACGCAGGCGTGGATTTTCTGATCTTCGATGCCACCAACTCCTTGATCTATGAGGACGTAGTGAAGAACCTATGCAAGGTATTTGCAAAGCAGCGACGGTTGGGCGAGCACGTTCCCCAAATCACCTTCATGGTCAACAGTAATGCCGGCAAGACCGCTGAAAAGATCTATAACTTACTTTACAAGCCAGGGCTCTATTCGGAACTGTGGTACCGATGGCAAGGCAAGCCGCTCTTGATCTGCGACCCAGCAGAGGCCACGAAAGAAGTGGCGGAGTTCTTTACGCTTCGCAAAGCCCACTGGCCCTTTGATTTGGTCAATACCCACAACGCGTGGCATTGGGAGGCGACCTACCCACAGGTGTACTCCTATGACGAGAATCCGCGAAAGCCGGAGCAGGTCAATGTTTCCGTTGGGCAGAATCTGCATCAGGAAACAGGGAAGGTGGCTATGATGAGTTCCGGCGAGGCCCGCGGGCGCAGCTTCCACAAGGGGCAGGTCGACCAACGTCCCAATGCCTATGGCTACGGTTTCAATTTTCAGGAACAGTGGGAGCGGGCTTTCGAACTCGATCCCGAAGTCGTCTTCGTTACCGGATGGAACGAGTGGATCGCTATGCAACTTAACAGGAAAGACCATGGTCCGCCCGTCTTCTGTGACCAATACGACCTCGAGCTCAGTCGCGACGTGGAGATGATGTCCGGTGGCTACGACGACAGCTACTACATGCAAATGGCATCCAACATTCGCAAGTACAAGGGTATGGTCCCTGCCGCGAACACGACAGCCAGCAAAACGATTGATCTGGCTGGTTCCTTCACTCAGTGGGAGGACGTGTTACCCCTCTACCGTGATCATGGCTTAGACACCTTGCCACGCGATCACGCAGGTTGCGGCGACAATCACTATCGTAACGCAACAGGCAGAAACGATTTCCGTATCCTCAAAGTCACACACGACCAGCAGAACCTAAGCTTCTACGCTGAAACCGGCGAGGACATCAGTCCAGCCACTGATCCAAACTGGATGTGGCTGCTGATCGATGTAAAGGAGAAGAAATCAGCAAACTGGGAGGGCTTTGATTTCCTAATCAACCGCAAGGTAGCTGGCGATAGCCTAACATCGCTCGATCGTTGCACGGGCGGATGGCACTGGAAACCCGTGGCATCTGTAGAGTACCGGGTTACCGGCAATCAGATGCACGTTGTTATCCCTAAAGCATTGCTCGGTATTCAGGGCGATCGCTTCACTTTGGAATTCAAGTGGATCGACAACTGCCAAGAACCAGGGGACATCATGGATGGCTATACGAACGGAGATACTGCACCCGAGGGACGATTCCGCTATCGCTACGCAACCCATTGGCAGTGAGTTTTGCTCTGGTGTTCGATGTTGAGTGAACCGCTGCGGGCGACGTCTTCGTATTTCCAGGGTCAGGGAAGTGCATTGCCTCAGCTGAATCTGGAGTTTGCCGCTGATCGAATTATTCTATTCTCCTCGCGTGCCTTCATGGGGATCGGTGATTCGCCCGTCCGTTCCAAGATGGCGGGTACGCCGGTGAATCCTTGGAAGCGATCCGGGATGACGTCGCAATACAGCTGATCCAGCCCCATCCGGTACGCACGTCGCCCACGCCATCATCAGTCAAGGCAACACGGTTTCGCTGATTGGTGTTGATTCTGTGGCCGAGGAAATAGAGGTGCATGGTACCCTGGCAGTGCCCTTTTTTCAGCACTGCTAGCCCGGATTATTCAGTGCGACGTAAAAGACGGCGGTTTTCAGTGGGTGTAATTCCCACCCGGCAACTGGTCGCTCCAGCCAGGAGGCAGGGCAATCTTGGGGTCGCCACCATCGCGGTTCCACTCGACGATGATGTCACCGTCGGGGGTCGGCAACGAACCGCGACAATGGCGAAGCGGATTGTCGGGCAGGAAAAAGACGATGCTTTTCTCTTGGTAATCAATGGACCGAATGCCCAAGATGTCTCGGTAAAGCACCACTGCGGCATGCGAGGCAAAGCCGTGGTTGCATGAGGCAGTCGGCTGATCGTGTTCCCAGAGAGTCCCTGTCGTCATGGCCATGCTGTGCCAATAGCCGATCGCTTCGTCATAGATGCTGGCCGTTTCACGCTCGCGCGAAAGGATTTCGATACGCAGCATGTTTCCGGGGAGCTGGTTGCAGGGATAGATCTCCGGGTGGGCCTTGGTCTCGCGCCGATGTGGACCAAACTCTTCGACCAGCGTCCTCCAGAGCTTGGGTCGGCTCTCAGGCGTGGCGACGAGAAAGAAAAATGCGTAGTACTGGCAGACTTCTGTACGATCGGGGCGAATGTCGAGCTCGCCATCAGGCCGCCGCACGGCATGGTCGCGATAGAAGGTTCCGTCAAAGGCTTGATCGTTGATCGTTGAGCGAAGGGCATCGGCTTTCACCCGCCAATCCTCACGACCAAAGAGCTTCGACGCGGAATCGAGCGCAGCAGCATAAAGCATGTTGGACGGGTAATTGACATCCTGCACCAGATTGTTCGCCTCAGACCATTCGACAAAGACCCACTCTTCGAGATTTTCAAGCAGGCCGTCCGAGTTTTCGAACCGCTTAAAGAAGTCAAACAACGCCTCAACCTTCGGGCGAAGCTGATCGACAAGTGCGCGGTCGCCGGTACGGGCTTCGTACTCCTCTAGCTGTAAAACAAACCACATGGCCCAGTTCGGAATGTAACGGCCCTCGTTAGGATCCATTGGGTAGCACATCGGTAGCATACCGGAGACGAGGCCTGGGAACTTCGCTGGCTGCGCATAGTTCTCGAGGAAGTTTCGTTCGACGGCCATGGCGCCAGTGAGGTTCGCCTCAACTCGAGCAGTAAAAAACGAATCGCAAAGCCAGCCAGCTCTTTCGCGGCTTGGGCAGTCCATGAAGATGTCCGTGGCGTTTTGTCGGAAAGTCTGGCCTGCCGCTGTGAAGATCCTATCGAGACGTGGATCAGAGGACGCGAAGGTGGCGCGGCCGGCGTGGGGATGGGCCAATTCACGGAGATAGTTACCTTCGAGAGTAACGGCTCCGTCGAGTGCATGGAGTTGCAGGTAACGAAGCGTGTAGGGTTCAATCGTTTCGATCGTATAGGTTCCTGCGGGCAGTTCGATGAGGATGGCGTTGACGCACTTCATGCGGTGCGGATCGACGGTCTCTTTCGGACCGGTGCGCAATTCGTCGAACGTGACCAGCAGCTTGGCGGGTCGCTCGGCGCGCAGTCGAAAGCCGAGAAAGCCGGAGAGATTTTTTCCAAAGTCATGGAGGTGAAATGTTCCCGGTTGAATCAAGTCTCCGGTCGGTCCGGGATCGAGCGACGTTGGTTGCAGTGAACTCATCATCAGATCGGGACGTGCCTGAAGCTCCTGCTGAGGAAAGTCGCCAAAGTTCTCTGGATGGAACCCGTAGTAACGGCGTTTCGGCGGCTTGGGAAGCACGCGAAAGGTTCCACTGGCAACGGACGTGGAATCAATCACCTTGAACTTTGGATATGGCACGCCGCGCTCTGCGAGGGGGAAAGAGGGCGTCTGGGCCAGCTTCATCACCGGTCCGTCCCATTCTGCCACCGAGCGCCACGCGGCGTTCCATCCCGGTGTCGGCTGGAACACCTCGGTAAACGTCCGTTGATAGCTGTAGCGTGGCACCTTGCGCACCACCACCGGATGCAGGTCAATGGCCTGGAAGCCCGGGGTCGCGGCAAGCACTTTGCCGTCGCACACGACCTCGGCTTGCAGAAAGGGCTGCTGCTTGACCATGTAGAAGCTACGCGCCGTGCTGGCCGCCACCTCGATGGCCACGACTGACGTACCGGAGCTTGCACTGGAGTCCAATGACCATTCGTCGATGCGAAAATGTCCGTGTCCGGCACGAGCGGGGCCGTGGCCGACAAATTGCCCATCAACGCTGGCGCGATAGAGTCCAGAGGTGGCGATCCGCAGAACGCTGCCGGGTGGAAGCCGCTGGAGGGCGACACGAAAACCGACCCGCCGGTTGAGGTCATCTCCGCCTGTGTCCGGCCAACACGACGCAGCCTCGATAAAGGTCGCCGCAGCGCAGTGATCCGGTGCGCTCGATGAGGTTAAGAGTAATGCCACTATCAAGCTGAGAAATCTTTTCATGCTCTTTCTTTGTTGATGTGTTTTTCAGGTGCCACTGGCATCGAATTCTTCTTACTGGTAAATGCGATCTAAGTTGCGGGGACGCTCACATTCTAGTTGAAGTTCTGCTGTTCGGGGTCAGTTTGCCCGCATCTTCTTTCACCGAACTGAGCCATGCGTCGAGGGCGGTTGATAATCGCGTTTTCTTGTCCTCATCGTTCAGCGCATGTTCACCCGCCAACTCCCTGGGGTTGGTCGCAAGGTCGACAAAATTGTGAGCGGGGATGGCTGTGCCATCGACGGCTTTGACAGGCTTTCCATTTCGGATCTCTTTCAGCGTTCCCATGCGCACGGCGTTGAAGTTCCCACGCCAGGACCAATAGAACTCGTCGCCCGGGCATTCGGTCTTGCCGGTGAGCCAGGGCAGAAGGTTCTTCCCTTCCAGAAGGGGATGCTGCGCCTTCCTGCCAGCCACTGCCGTAAACGTCGGAAGGAGGTCAAGGGAGATGACAGGGTCTGAGACGACCTTGCCCTTTGCAAGTGTACCGGGCCAGGATGCAATCATCGGCACCCGGATGCCCCCTTCATAGACATCGCCTTTCACGCCGGAAAACGGATCGTTGCGAGAGGTGTTCGGGCCTGTTGGCCCGCCATTGTCGCTGAGAAAGACCACTAGGGTGTTTTTGCGAGCGCCCTGCTGATCAAGCTGATCGAGTAGCCGCCCAATGTTGTAATCCAGGCACGTCATCATCCCGGCATAGGTACGCCGTTTCGGATCCTTGATGTGATTGTTGGCCGCAATGTCCTTTGGCTTGGCATCCAGTGGTGTGTGAGGTGCGGTGTAGGAAAGATAAAGAAACCAAGGATTCTTATCCTTACTACCGATGAAGTCGATCGCCGCGTCGGTAAGGACATCCGTCTTGAATGCATTGGCTTCACGCCTAAACGGTTCAGGTTTCTGATTAGGGCCGTTGAACGTGAAGTACTTGGAGCCAGAAGCATTCGACGCTTTTGAGCGGAAGGGGAAGTAGTTGCCGCCGCCACCGACGAAAAACAGCCCTTCATCGAACCCTCGTTTCCAGGGTTTGGCGGCCTCCACACGCTCTTGCGAGAAAGCATCCACTTTCCTGACCTTGCGGTATTCGTCTCGCTCCGTGTTGCTCAACATGGATTCCGTGCCCTGACCGAGGTGCCACTTCCCGACCAAACCGGTCCGGTACCCCGCCTGCTTGAGGTACTCGGGCATGAGGGGAAGAATGTGCTGGTCGGGAAGGCCGTGGTTATCTTCGTTATCCACATACCCGAAACGGGCCTGGTGAACACCGGTCATGATACCGGCTCGCGACGGCCCACATTGAGGAGCGGTGACATAAGCATCGGTGAAGCGAAGGCCTGAAGCTGCAAGAGCGTCGATGTGAGGCGTGCGGATCTCCTTGCTGCCCTGACAGCCCAGGTCTGCATACCCAAGGTCATCCACCAAAATGAAGAGGATATTGGGGCGGCTCTCTTCTGTTGCCGACACAGGTGAGGACATTACACAGCCTATGAGGGCAAGTAGTGATGAAAATTTCAGCATATTCTATCTACCTTTGTTGATCTCTTTGCAGTTTTTAATACGAACAGTTTTTGCCGTCTTACTTGGCTTTTCGCAGGTGCTTGGTTTGGGGCTCCACCGGATACATGGGCGCTCGCTCGGTCGTGCTTTCCCAGGCCTGGAAGGCGGAGCGAAGCTCGGCAAGCGTTTCAGTGTAAGCTGCGTCTGCCAGCACGTTGTGAGTCTCCCACGGATCCGCCTGCAGATCAAAGAGCGCTTCCATCGGTTCGCCGCCGTTCTCGTAATGGACGTATTTGTGCGTGTGCGTGCGAGCCATGACATTGCGACCGCCGCGCGGTTTGCCGGGGTAGCCGATTTCAGAGAAAATCACGTTGCGCCATGATTCCGGATTGTCGGCGAAGAGCGGCACCATGCTCACTCCCTGAACCTGCTTGGGAATATCAACACCAGCAAGATCAAGCAGCGTCGGCATCAGGTCGATGGATCCGACCAGTTCCTGCCTCACATTGCCCCGGGGAACGACGCCGGGGAACTTGACGATCATCGGCACCCGCACCACAGCATCGAGATTCATGGTCGGCTTGGTCCACATACTGTGTTCCGATGCGTACTCTCCGTGGTCAGCCGTGTAGACGACGATGGTGTTCTTTTCAAGCTTGAGTTCCTTCAGTAGGTCCAACACGCGGCCAATGTTGGCATCGATCTGGCTCACGTAGCCGGCATAGGCGGCCAGAGCCTGTTGGTGATGCAAGTCGGTCATGTCACGGAACCGATTCTGCCCCTCGCCGTACAGTGGCGGCGCGTCGTTGATCCGACTGCCGTGGTTGGGCGGCAGTTGCATGTCCGACGCCTTGTACATATCGGCCCAGGGATTGGAGCAGACGATCGGAGTGTGCGGGCCGTAGTAGGAGAGCCAGATACAGAACGGCTTGTTCGCGTTCTTTTGGATGAAGTCCATCGCATTGTTGGTCCAGAACCCAGCCGGATGATGGTCGTTATCCACCTTCGTACGGCCCACGGCTTTCAAGGGGTGCCCTCTATTCTGGTCGACCTGCTGAAGCCAGGACTTCATCTTCTCCTGTTTCATGAAGTCCGTGTACTGATCCATGTTCACGACAACATCAAAACCGTGTTCGGTCGGGCTGTGTTGCATGTGATGTTTGCCGAAGGTCGCGGTAGCGTAGCCCTGCTGCTTGAGAACCTCGGCAATGGTGGTTTCTAGAAGCGGTTCCTTGACCCCGTTCCAGCGGCAGCCATGACTTCGCGCGTAACGACCGGTGAAGAGCGTGTACCGTGCCGGACAGCACTGCGCAGTCTGACAGAAAGCGTTGGGGAAATACGTGCCGTCCTTGGCCATCGCATCGAGAGTCGGGGTCTTAACCGCCGCATGGCCGGCAACGCCCATGAAATGGGCGTTGTGCTGGTCGGACATCACGAACAGGACGTTGGGTTTGTCCGCGGCACTCACTGAAGAGGCAAACAGGACCACCATAAGTAAAATCGTTCTCATGAGATAAAGTTCCTGGAACTGGGATTTCCCATTTGGGTTGAGCCTGAAACCGCTCCAGGCCTATTTCACTCCTCAGCTTAACGCCACGCCCGCAACAAAACGCTTGGCTATTCTTCTGGAGTTTTCCTTTATTCGGCTTTGAATAGTTGCCGGCCACCTGGTTCGGGACGTGCGGTGTGTTGGTCGGCAGATAGAGGAAAATGGGCTTCCCTCGCGCTTGGCAATGCAGGCGGTCAGAATTCGATGTGTTGGCTTGTTTTTGATCATTCCTTAACTTTTGTTCTATTTACGTTTCAATTTGGCGTGAGCTCCTTGACCTTGTTGTTACGGAAGAGGATGGTGCCACTCGGGCCGGCGTGAATATGAAGACCGAATAGACCTTGTGTATATTCGTCGTTGACCAAATGTGCGGCGGTTATACCGTTGACCCATGTTTTCATGGTGTTGCCCTTGGCTTCAATGGTGACACGGTTCCACCCGTCTTGCTTGCGTGCCTTTAGCGAGTGACGCGGAGCTACCTCTTGCCCGCGAACCGATCCAGGACGACGGCTTGGCGCTGCACCGTGTACTTACCTTCCGGCTTGAGTTTCTCAATCGCCGGAAGCAGCGGCCGGGCCTCCTCGCCGATCCAGTAGATCACGCTGAGCGTCTTCATCGACGCATAGGTCTGGCTCTCCAGGAGACGCCCGAGCCACAGGAGGGCGAGTTCCTTCTCGCCGATTTGGAACAGGTGATAGGCTGCCACGGCGCGGACTTCGTGCGACTGGTCATCGGCGAGCGCGAGTATCTCCTCCCTTATCGGTTTGGCCTCGTCTTGCAGGATCAGGCAGCCCGTCACGGCCCAGTAACGGACACCGGCATCCTCGTGCTTCAGCAATTCGGCCAGACGAGGTAGGTTCTGCGCTTCGCCGGCGATCGCCAGGTCCGCGGCGTCGAGATAGGCCGGAAGATCGTACAGCTTTGGGTCTCGGACCATGTCGTAGATCGTCACCCCATTGTCGGCCGCCCGTTTGGCACGCTCCTCCTCGGGCAAGAGTCCCGAGTCATGGACCTCTTCCTGCCACGAGCGCAGCGCGCCGCGCATTCGCGTGATTCTCTCCGCATGCCGAGGATCGTCGATCAGATTGTGGATGCAGTCGGGGTCGGTTTGCGTGTCGTACAGTTCTTCGGAATGCGGTTTGGGGAGGAAGAAGCGGCCGGTGATTTCGTCGGTCAGTCCCGCCTTGTGATGTGCTTCCCAAGCTCGGGTTGCTTCCATCTTCCAGGTGTAGCTGGCAAATTGCCCCCAGGGGACGAACGGCATGTATCGCTTGATGTAGTAGTAGCGTTTGCCGCGAACTGACCGGCTGTCATCCAGAACATCGCCCTGCCGTTCGCTGTACCCGAAGCTGAACTCGTCCTCAGGCTCCGTGCCGGGGCCGAGGAAGATGGTGCCTTGCATGTGGCTGGGAATCTCCGCGCCGGTCAGGCTCATCCAGGTCTTGGGCATGTCGATGAAGGCAACCAGTCGGTCGACCGTCATGCCGGGCTTCTCGGCTGGCCAGAGGTGTTTGTACCGTTCGGGAATCCGAACAATCAGGGGGCAATGAATGCTGTTGTTAAACAGAAACCGCTTGCTACGTGGCATGACGCCGCCGTGATCGGAGTTGTGGATCACGATCGTGTTGTCGGCAAGGCCCAGTTCCTCGAGCTTCGCCAACGAGGCCCCGATCTCCTTGTCCATGTTCTCGACGGCGTCGTAGTACTTGGCGTAGTTCTTGCGGATTTGGGGGATGTCGGGATGGTATTTGGCCACCACGACGTCGTCGGGATTGCAGCGAGTCTTCTCGACTTGCCCATGCGCGCGGCTCTCGTGCGAGGTTGTGGAGTTGACGACCTGGAAGAACGGCTGGCGCTCCGGCAGCTTCTCCCACGCAACCTTGCCTTGGTGATCCCAGCAATCGCCGTCCGATCGCCCACCGATGTTGAAGTCGGTCTTCGTCGAGTTGCCGGTAAAATAACCGCGTGCCGCGAGCAGGTCGGGATAGTAGGGGATCCGGTCGTGTGGGATCTCGTTGCTGCTACGCATGGGCTGGATGCCTAGCGACAATGCGTGAACGCCCGTGATCCAGGAGCCACGCGTGGGTGAGCAGACGGGGATGTTCGCAAAGACGTTGGTGTAACGAAACCCCTCGCGCGCGAGCTGGTTGATATGGGGCGTCTTGGCCAGAACATTGCCGTAGCACCCGAGCCACTCGGCACTGTTGTCTTCACTGGTAAGCCAGAGAATATTCGGCCGCTCCGCATCCGTGGCATACACGGCACCAGCGGACAGGGCAACGAATATGGCCAGAGTTGCGTTCTTCACTATTTCGGTCTTTCTTCTGGGTTTTCCCATTTGGGCTGGGCCTGAAACCGTTCCAGGCCTATTTCGCTCCTCAGCTTAACGTCACGCTCCGGTCGACATCCTTGATGAGTGAAGAGCATTGAATCGGCGCAATTACTTAGGGGACAAAGTCCCGACCTGCGACTCTTACTTATCCCATGTTCCTGAGAAGCCGGGGCCGCCGGCTGCTATAGCACCGCCGCTCTTGCCGTTTTCGTCAGCACTTACCCAGAATGAGTACAGTTTTCCATTTGTCATATAGAATTTAAATCTCACATCCTGGCCGGCAATTGCTTCCAAGCTATTTCCTTTTTTCCATTGCACCATCTGTTTGGTACTGTCTGCTGAGATCGATGGGGATCACTTCCGGAGGAGAATCCAGATAAGGAACCGGCATCGGATCGTAATCATTATGCTTCATATTCTTCGGCGGCCACTCTTCGGGAAGCACGATTCCGTTGTAAAGTTTCCTATTTCCGGCACCGACATGCGTAGGTTCAGATTTGGGCCTCGTTAACAAAATTGGTGGGCCAAGTCATGCTCCGGAAGTTTCCCGAGTTCATGGTATAGCACAGTTTCATAGACTTCGTCGGTTTTGAAGCCGTACGATTTTCTCAATGCCACTTTTGCTTTC